>JBGTIG010000347.1:0-5198 GCA_041745755.1 Lysobacterales bacterium | reverse complement strand
CCCCGGAATTCCTGCAGCACGATCCGGTATTTGCCGCCTGGCGTGACGATCCCGATTTTCTCGCCCTGGTCGCCGACAAGCGCGCCCACGCCGCGGCCGAACGCGTCAAGCTCGAAGGGGTCTCGCTGCTGCCATGAGCCTCTTCGCCGAACTCAAGCGCCGCAACGTCATCCGCATGGCCGGGCTGTACCTGGTCGGCGCGTGGCTGCTCGTGCAGATCGGCGAGACGCTGCTGCCGATCTTCCATACCCCCGACTGGGTGCTGCAGACGCTCGTGGTGCTGCTCGCGATGGGCTTCATCCCGGCGCTGGTCTTTTCCTGGGTGTTCGAATTGACCCCGGATGGCCTCAAGCGCGACTCCGAGGTGATGCCGGAGCAGTCGATCGCACCGCGGACCGCGCAGCGCATGGATCGGCTGATATTCGCCGGCCTGATCGCGTTGATTGCCCTGGTCGCTGCCGACAGGTTCTGGCCGCGGGACCCGCCAGCGCCCGCGGCACAGCAGGCGCCATCCGGCGAGCCACCGACTTCGACACCTGCCGAGACTGCTGCCGCAGCCGCCACGGTCACGCAAGTCGACCGGCGGTCCATCGCCGTGCTGCCCTTCGTCAACATGAGTTCGGATCCGGAGAACGAGTTCTTCGCCGATGGCATGTCGGAGGAGCTGCTCAACATCCTCGCCGGCATCGAAGGCCTCAAGGTCGCATCACGCACCTCGGCTTTCTCGTTCAAGGGCAAGGACACGCCGATCCCGGAAATCGCCCGCCAGCTCGACGTGCATCACGTGCTGGAGGGATCGGTGCGCAAGCAGGGCAATCGCGTGAGGATCACCGCGCAGTTGATCGAAGCTGGTAGCGACGCCCACCTTTGGACCCAGACCTATCAGCGCGATCTCGACGACATCTTCAAGGTCCAGGAAGAGATCGCCGGCGCCATCACCGCCGCGCTGAAAGACATCCTCGGCGCGCAGCAGGTCAAGGTGGATGCACCCACCCGCGATATGGCCGCCTATCAGCGCTACCTGCGCGGCCGCTCGCGCTTCTACCAGCGTTCCGAACTCGACGCGGCGGTGGCAGATCTTCGCTTCGCGGTCGAGCGTGATCCGCAGTTCGCGGATGCCTGGGCGTTTCTCGCGGCTGCTTCCAGCGTATTGGCCACCAGTGGCTACCAATCCAGCAACGACCGCGATGAGATGGCGCAGCTGGCTGGGCAAGCGGTGGATCAGGCGCTTGCTCTGAAGCCCGATTTTCCCATCGCCCTGGCGGTGAAGGGCCGGATCGTCGAGAAATCAAACGCGGCAGGACGAATCGCCGAGAGCATCGGCCTGTTCGAACGCGCCGCCGCCATACCGTCGCCCGACACCACGCCCAAGCTGTGGCTGGCACTGAACTGGATCCAGCTTGGGGACATGGATCGAGCCCTGTGGTTGCTGGAAAGCGCGCACCAGGCCGATCCCATGGTCGGCATCAACAACGGCTACCTCGGTGTTGTCCACGCCATTGAAGGGCGTAACGAGCAGGCCCGCGCGCTGGTCGCTGAAGCGGCGAAGCTGAGTGGCCTGGTTTTCTGGGTCGAACTCGTCGCCATCGACAGGCTTCATGCCGGCGATGCGCCAGCGGCGATCGACCTGTTGACCGCCACCTTGCCGAGCCTGGGAGATCGCCTCGACTACGAGCACAAGCGGACTTCCCGCGTGATTGAATTGCTGGAAATGACATCGGGGCGCCAGGCCTTCGTCGACGCCTTGCCGCAGACCGAGAAAGACTTCGAGTTTGCGATGCGCGCCTCGTTGATGTTCGGCAATGGCGACTTCGCCTTCGAGCTGATGGAGCAAGGCAAGAGCACCCCGTGGATCATTGTCATGTCCGCCTGGCTGCCGGCGATGCAATGGCTGCTCGAGGATCCCCGCTTTTTCCGCTTGGTGCAGGAGGAAGGCCGCGTCGAGTACTGGGACAGCCACGGCTACCCGCGCGGCTGTCGCCCGGTCGACGGCCCGGAAGGTCGGCATCTTTCCTGCCCGGTTGACAAGCCATGATCGAGCGAAGCGAAGACGCAGCCGCGAAGCGGCCGAGCTTCTTCACCGAACTCAAGCGCCGCAACGTCATCCGCATTGCCGGGCTGTACCTGGTGGGCGCGTGGCTGGTCGTGCAGGTCGCCGAGACGCTGCTGCCGTTGTACGACACGCCGGGCTGGGTGCTGAAGTCGATCGTGCTGCTGCTGGCGATCGGCTTCGTGCCGGCGTTGGTGCTGTCGTGGGTGTTCGAGCTGACGCCGCAAGGGATCATGCGCGAGAGCGAGATCGACCGTTCGCACAGTGTCGTCGACCAGACCGCGCGCAAACTCGATATCGCGGTGATCCTGCTGCTGGTCGCAGTCGGGGCGATGGTGGTGTTCAAACCCGCGCCGCGTGTTCCAGCAACACCGACGGCGCAGGCGGCGGCCGCGAAGGCGCCGAAAACCGCGCCCGCCGAAGCGGAATCCGGCGCGGAGGTCGCGAGCATTGCAGTACTTCCCTTTGCCGACCTGTCGCAGGCGGGCGACCAGGGCTACTTTTCCGACGGCATGGCCGAGGAAATCCTCAACGTACTGGCCAAGGTCAAGGGCCTGCAGGTCGCGTCGCGTACGTCCGCGTTCGGCTTCAAGGGCCAGGAGAACCTCGGCATCCCCGCCATCGCAAAGCAGCTGGGCGTGCGCCATGTGCTGGAGGGCAGCGTGCGTCGCGCCGGCGGCACCATCCGCATCACCGCGCAGCTAATCGATGCCGAAGTCGATCGCCATCTGTGGTCGGAGACGTTCGATCGGCCGCTGACCGCTGAGAACGTGTTCGCGATCCAGGATGAGATTGCCCAATCCATCGTCGCCGCCCTGGTGGCGGCCCTGCCATCGGCCGAAGTCGGCAGCGTCAGCCGCCCGGTGTCGGCCGCAAACCTCGGCGCGTACGACAACTACCTGCAGGCGCGCGCGCTGGTGCAGTCGCGGCGCCAGCTCGAACTCGCCGACGAGTTGCTGGAGCAGTCGCTGCAGCAGGACGCGCAGTTCGCCCCCGCATGGGAGTTGCGCGCCGCGGCACAGGCGCTGATCGGCGAGTACACCTCGACGCCGCTCACGACCGAAGAACTGGAAGCGCGCGGATTCGAGTTCGCCGAACGGGCGCTGGCCCTCGCGCCGGACAGTTCGCTGGCGTTGGCGGTCAAGGCCAACCTGCGCTCCCGCGCCGCCCAGACGCTGCGCAAGCGCCAGGATCTCGCCCAGGTCATCGCCGACTTCGAGCGCGCGCTCGAGATCGATCCGAACAATGCCAACGCCCTGAACTGGCTGGGGCTGACGTGGGGTCTGGTGGGCTATCCCGGGCGCGCCTTGCAGAGTTTCCAGCGTTGCGTGCAGATCGACCCGCAGGCCTCGGCGTGCACCGAGAACGAATACGACATGCTGCAGGCGCTGGGTCGCGGTGACGAGGCCTGGCAACACTACCTCGCGTCCCTGGTCCACGGGGCCACGACCGACCAGTACACGAACTTCAATCTGCTGGCGCGCTTCGAGCAGAAGGCGGCCTTCCTGTTCGCCAGCAACCAGTCGAAGTATCTGCCGCGCTGGCGCCGACACGAAGCGCTGTACGCGGCGCATCGCAACCTCGACACCGATCACGGCGAACTGGTCCGCGAGATCCTCGAATTTGCGAAGGCAGAGCGCATCGCGGTGGACAACGGCTATGTCGTGCTGCTGCTGTTGCCGCTGGGGGCGCACGACCTGTTGCCGGTCGTGCCGCAGCTCTGGGCTGGGGAGAGTCGGCGCTATCGGCAGTCGCCACAGTTCAAGCATTTCATCCGCGAGAGTGGCGTGTACGACTACTGGCGCAAGACGGGATTCCCGAAACAATGCCGGCCGGTGGCGAAGGACGATTTCGACTGCGATTGAGCGGAGCCGGCGCTTGGGGAGTCTCCCTGCCGCTCCGAACGCGACGTCGCCCCGGCTGGCGCGTGGCCGCATCCCGTCCCGTGGCGCGCACCGAGGCTGCTGCAGGGGAAGCGCCAAAACACGCATGTGCCCATGCGTGTCGGAATTTGGCAGGGCAACCGATCTACCATCGCTCATTGCCAACGACAGGAGGATCAGCTCGATGCACCGATTGTGTGGATGCGCTTTATCGGGTTCGTGCCTGGTCGTGAGTCTGATGATGTGCGCGAGTGCGCACGCGCAGTCGACGTACTTCCGTTTCAGCGACCTCGACCTGCGCGATCCGCACGTTTTCATCAACCAGGCGCCGTTTGGCTGCGTAGACGTGACCGAGATCGCGGTCAATCCGGAAATCCAGGAGAGCATCCAGAACGACGGCGATGGCGATGGCCTGCTCGATAGCTCGACGCTCGTCGAGTTCCTGCCCCTCGACCAGTCGCTGTCGGCCAACCTGTTCGACTCCGGCCGCGCCGATTGCACGGCGCCGCTCGCCTCGAGCGCGTGCGGCCCCATCAATGCCTCGGCGATCGCGGGCACCGCGACGCTGCAGACCAGCGGCACTTGCCTTGCGGCGGAGCCGGGTAGCGTGGTGCATGTCTATTCGCCGGCCATCACCCAGTCGACTTCGCCATGCTTCGCGTCGCCAGTCGGCACCATCGCGCTGGATCTCGGTGGCATACCGGCGCAGCTGAGTGGCGCGCAGATCGCGGCGACGTTCGTGAACAATCCCGCGACGAACCTCGCCAATGGGCTGCTGCGCGGTTTCATCTCCGAGGTCGATGCCAACAACACCATCATCCCGGCGACCGTTCCGGTCATCGGCGGTCGCGCGCTGTCGTCGCTGTTGCCGGGTGGCACCGGCAACTGCGCGGGCTTCAGCGACAAAGACGTACGCGCCGGCGTGCCGGGCTGGTGGATCTACCTCAACTACGTGGCACCGAAGCCGGGCGTCGACAACTTCTTCGACGGTTTCGCGAACGGCTTCGAGCCGTAGGCATTCGCCCCCGGCGCACCGGCGCGCGCCGGGTGATAATTCGCGCATCCCACAGGTTCGGACCCGCATGCTCCAGGACGCTGCGCGCGACGCGATCATCATCGGCGGAGGCCACAACGGGCTGGTGTGCGCCGCCTATCTTGCCGGTGCGGGACTCAAGGTCACGGTGCTCGAGCGACGCGGAATCGTCGGGGGCGCGGCGGTCACGGAGGAGTTTCATCCGGGTTTCAGGAATTCGACCGCGAGCTAT
>JBGTIG010000346.1:0-2965 GCA_041745755.1 Lysobacterales bacterium | reverse complement strand
AGCGCTACGTTGTCGAGCAGGCGCTTACGGACGCCGTCGTCGTCGAGCGTGTCGTGCAGCGTCGAGTTCATCGCGTGGAACCACTCGAGGCGACCCTGATCCAGCATCACCGCGGGATTCGGCGCTGCGCGCGCGGCGTGCCATTCGCGGAACAGCGCCTGCATCTCGAGATTGAGCTGTTGTGCGCGGTCGAGTTCCGCGCGCAGGTCCGACAGCAGCGCAAGGTCGGTGAGCCGATGCTGGAACACCAGCTGGCAGAGCACGCCCCAGTAGTAGGCGTAGTCCCAAAGCACCTTGTTCGGCAGCACCTCGGCGTTGCCGAACAGCGGGTACTGCTCCTCGAACAGCGCCAGCGTGCTGCGATAGAACGAGAAGTAGATCTGCTCGAAGATGCGCGCGAATGGCGCCACCTGGCCGCCGGCGCGATCCCTGGCGACGAGGTCGACGATGTAGGTATTGGCAATGGCGATGAAGTCGCTGCCGGGCGAGTAGAACGGGTCAAGGAACACGCCCGCCTCGCCGGTCAGTGCCCAGCGGTCGCCGCTGAATACCTGCTTGCAGCCGTAGGAATAATTGCGGAAGAAGGCAAAGTCCAGCAGCTTGTCGCGGGTGGCCTCGACGTGATCCGCCACCAGTGGCTGGAAGCGCCGGAGCCAGTCGAGCGCGCGCTCGAACGTGTTGATGGTGTCGAGCGGATGCATCGCGGCATCGGCCACGATGCCCACCGAGTGCGCGCCCGATCCGAGCGGAATGAGCCACACCCAGTAGCCCGGACCGACCAGGTGATTGGTCGAGCGCCAGCGCTCGGGTGGCCTGCACTGGGCGCGCCACCCGGGGTCGGCGCACCAGTCGTCGATGGGCAGCCGCGCGTCGATGCGGAACCACACGGCGTTGGCGTTATGGTCGTTGTCTTCCGCAAGCCGAAGTTTGCGCTTGATGAGGCCCGCGCGCCCCGATGCGTCGACCAGCCAGCGTGCGGTGACCTCGTGAGTGTCGCCGCCGTGTTCGACGGTCACCCGGTGCGCGCCTTCGTCGGACGCGATGTTGAAATCGCGAACAGTCGCCTGCGTGCGGAAGTCGATGCCGCGACGCGTGCATTCCCCGCCGAGATGATTCTCGAGGATCCCGCGATCGATCTGCCACGCCGGCGTCGGCAGCGCCTCGCGCACGCCGAGTTCGGTCAACGCCTCGAGATCACGCCGGCCTTCCGAAAAAAAGAAGCGGAATCCGAACTTGCGGATGTGCGCACTCTCCAGATGCGCGCGCAGCCCCACCGTTTCCTCGAGGTAATGCGCACCGATCTCGACGGTGGATTCGCCTACCTTGTGCGCGGCCAGCGGCAGGGGATGCGAACGCCGTTCGAGCACCAGCACTTCGATGTCGGGATACGCGGCGCGAAGCTGCAGCGCGAGCGTTGCGCCCGCGAGGCCTCCGCCCATGACCACCACCTCGTAGTGCGTCGCCAACGTCACGCCGGGCGATCCCCGGCCGCCGCGTCGGCGACGGGGCCGTGTTCGCGGGCGATCGCCAAATCACCCCTCAACAACGCGTGACGACCGTCCGGTGGGCGGTGGATGATGGCTGCGCTGCGGCGGGCCGCGCGATAGCGCACGATCGCATTGCCGCTCCGAAGGATGCGCGCGGATACATGCCAGACGATGCGGCCGAGATCGCGCAGGGGCCGGAAGTGGCTGCGCCGGAACTGCGCAGTCGAACCTGCGTGACGGTAACGCGATTCGATCGGCACCGACACGCACCGTGTCCCGAGCCGCATGCTGGCCTCGATCAGCAGATCGGCCTCGTACACGAAGTCGTCGGTCGCAAGGTTGGCGATCGCGAGTACCGGCGCCGGATAGTAGCGTTGTCCGCTCTGGCTGTCGGCGATGCGCTGCGCGCAGGCCCAGCCGATGCCCCAGTCCCCGAACCGGTTGGCCCATCGGCGATAGGCAGGCTGCCGGTCGCGATGTTCGAGGCGCGCACCGATCACGATCGCACCCGGATGGGCGGCGGCGGCTTCCAGCAGCTGCGGCAGGTCGTCCGCACTGTGCTGGCCGTCGCCGTCCATGGTCAGCACGCCGATCGAACCACGGCGGATGGCCTCCGCGAATCCGTCCCGGAGTGCGCAGCCCTTGCCCTGGCGTTGCGCGTGACGCAGGAGGATGACCGGGAGTTCCCCGAGCCGCGCCACGGTCGCATCGTTCGAGCCATCGTCGACCACGATCACATTGGGACACTCCGCAAGCGCCACTTCGGCGACCTCGCGGATGCGCAGTTCCTCGTTGTACGCGGGAATCACGATCCAGACGCGCGTCGGGTCGATGCCGGTGCTCACGGAAGTCGCCGGACGCCCAGGACCTGGCGCGGTCCGGCATGAATGGCGCAGCGATCACCGCCCGCGGCCAGCATGGCGAACAGGGGCAGCATCGGCGCCATCGCATTCGCCGCGTATCGGCGCGACAGCTCGTCGGTGCCGCTGTCGATCGGCGCGATACTGCCCGCGAGCTCGAACGAGTACGCGGGCGACGTGCTGCCGGCGCGACTCGAGAGCACCAACGCGCCCGCAAGCAATCCCTCGCTTGGCGATACCCGTGCCAGCGGACCGCGGCTCTCGCCGTCGTACGCCACGAGCAGGATCCGCTCCGCGCCGGCCGCCAGCTGTGCAAGGCTCTCGAGCAAACCCTGCGCGAACGTTGCGCGCCAGGCGGACAGTGCTGTGGTCGGCGCCATGCAGCGGTTGCCGATCGTCCAGTACCCGGAGGCGGCGTTGTGAACCGAGTTGTGGAAACGCGTCGGAGAAATCGCCCCGGGATCGTCGACCAGCGTCGCGCACATCGCGTCCGTGATCGCGAGGTCGCCATGGGTGGAGGCGAAAACCGAAGGCAGGTCGGCGGCGTCACTGTCCGCCGCGACGCAGGCTGCCTGCGCCGCTGCCAGCGCCAGCGCCACCGTGTCGGGTGCACGCCGC
>JBGTIG010000345.1:0-4717 GCA_041745755.1 Lysobacterales bacterium | reverse complement strand
GCGCCGCCGCTGCCGGCCCCGGGAATGGTCACGCAGGGACTGCGCTGGATGCTGCGGCCCGACGCCCCGTTGCGGGTAGCGCCCTCGCTCGACTGGCGGCGCCTGCGTTGGCTAGCGCGTGCCGCTGCCAACTGTCGGGCTCCGGTCCACCTGCGCAACACCCGGATCCGGGCAGCCCTGCTGCTGCGTTCACGCGCCCTCATCGAGGAGTGGATTTCGCGCGAAGCGATCGCCTGCGATTTTTCCGCAACCGGCACGCTGTACGTTTTCCGCGATGCCGGCTTGTTCGCCCGCGCCGGCGCGAAGCAGATCGCGGCGCTCGCACCGCTCGGGATCGATACGCAGGTATGGGACGCGGAGCAAACGCTGGCGCGGGAGCCCTGCCTGCTGCCCGGTGTCGCCGGCGCCTTGTTCAACCCCGCGGATGCGCACCTTCGGCCTGACCGGTTCGTGGAGGGGCTGGCCGCGGTGGTGCGCGAGCGTGGCGGCGTGATCGAAAGCGATGTCGAGTTCGAGTCGCTCGAGGTGCGCGAGGGCCGCGCGCTCCGCGTCGTCACGTCGAACGGCTCCTACAGTGCGCGGCATTTTGTCGTGGCACTCGGCCCCTGGCAGGCCGCATTCACGCGAAGCCTCGGAGCGACGCTGCCGATCGAACCCGGCAAGGGCTACTCGATCACCTACGCCGCACCGCCCGCGGTGCTGCCGACGCGACCACTGGTGCTGAAAGAGGCGAGCGTGTGCGTGACGACCTGGTCGCGGGGATTCAGGCTCGGCAGCACGATGGAATTTGCCGGCTTCGACGCCACGCTCAACCGCCGCAGACTCGATGCCCTGGTGGGCGCCGCCAGGCGTTACCTGCGCGAACCGGAAGGCAGCGGGCCGCGTGAGGAATGGTACGGCTGGCGTCCGATGACATCGGACGATCTGCCCGTCATCGATCGCGCGCCACTCGCGAGCAATGTGGTGCTTGCGGGTGGGCATGGCATGCTGGGCATGAGTCTTTGCGCAGTGACCGGCGAACTCGTCGCGGCCCTGCTGGGCGGTGCACCAACGGATCCCGACATCGAGCCGCTGCGCGCCACGCGTACCGGCTGATCGCACACGAACTGCGCCCGGACCCGCCGCGGCGATCCGCGCCAGGCGATCGCCAGTGCCATCGGCTCGCGCGTGATCGCGGTTGTCCCCTCCAGGATGAGCTGGTGCAGCTGCCAGTGGCGGGCGTCGTCGCCGTCGATGCGCACCAGTCGCGGCGCATCCTCATCCACGAGTTCGAATTCCACCCCATTCAGCGCAAAAGACATGCCCAGGCCGGAAGCCTTTGCAATCGCTTCGCGCGCGGTCCAGAGCAGGTAAAAGGCCCGCTCGGCCGCAGCGGATGCCATTCCCGCCATCAGCTGCGCCTCGCTGCGGGGGAAAAACCGGTGCGCCAGTTCCTGCGCGCGCGGCCTCGGTCGCATGATCTCGATATCGATTCCGGGCACGGCGCCGCGGCCCACCACGTGGGCGATGCGGTCCCGCGAGTGACTCGCGCTGAAGGCGATGGCGCGTTCGCCTTGCGTTTCCGGACGAGCGAGTTCAGGACGTCCGCAGGGCGAGCGCCGCAATCGTATCCCGCGCCCGGGACGATCGAGATAGCGTGCCAGCAACGCACGGGATGTTGCGTCACTGCGCTCGCCCGGGACATGCGGCTGGCACCAGACGTGCATCGCGTCCATCGGCAGCGCGAGACGCGGCGGCAGGCGCGAAGCGCGCTGCATGAATGCGAAAGTCATGCAACGATAGTCCGGCGTCGGCGGGCCGGGGTCAATGGCCGCGCCACAGCCGCCAACCACGGGGAGATGTGCGTGTCGGCAGGGATTCAGGAGGTTTCACCCGGGGCGGATGGCCTTGCGCTGCTGAAGGGAACGGGTGCCCGACGTGTGATCGCGTACCTCGGTGAGCGCGCGGTCACCGTGCACGATTTCCTCTGCGACGTGCGCGCGACGGCAGACGCCCTCGCGGATGATTCGCTGGCCGATCTGCCGTTCGCCATCAACCTCTGCGAGGACCGGTATCCCTTCATGGTGGGATTCTGCGCAGCTGCCCTGCGCGGGAAGATCACGCTGCTGCCCCAGTCGCGCGCCCCGGACGTGGTGCGGGAGACCCTCGCCCGGTATCCGCTGACACTCGCCTTGACCGATCGCGACGACGGCGATTGCGCGGTTCGCCGGCACCGGGTACGGGCGCCGGGATGCGCGTCTTCGCGTATGCCCGACCGGAGTCCTGCCGACCGCGAATGGGCCGCTCCGCCTATCGAGGCATCGCGCTGCGTCGCGATCGGATTCACGTCGGGAAGCACGGGAGAGCCCGCCGAGAACCGCAAGTCCTGGCGCAGCTTCCACGGCAGCGCAGCCTGCAACCTCGCGCTCATCAGGCAATTTGCGCGCGCGGCGGAAACGCTGCAGATCGTCGCCACGGTGCCACCGCAACACATGTACGGCATGGAGCTTTCGGTGCTCGCACCGATGCTCGGCAACTGCGCGGTACACAGTGCCCGGCCATTTTTTCCCGCGGAAATCGCGCGCGCGCTCGGCGAGGTTCCGGAACCGAGATTGCTGGTGACCACGCCCGTGCACCTGCGCGCGCTCATCGAGTCGGGCGTGCCGCTGCCGCGCCTCGCGGGTCTCGTGCTGGCGACGGCACCCCTGTCGAGGGAACTGGCGCGCGCCGCGGAAGCGGCGTACGGCGCGCCGCTCCAGGAGATGTTCGGTTCGACCGAGACCTGCGTGATCGCTCACCGCCGGGCGACGCAGGAGGAACCCTTCACCCTTTACCCCGAGGTCACGCTCGAACCCACGGCCGACGGAACGCGCGTCTTTGCGCCCTGGTTCGATGGCGTGACCCTCCTGCAGGATGTGGTGCGGATGCAGCCGGGACGGCAGTTCACGCTTTGCGGCCGCAATGCCGATCTCATCGAGATCGCGGGCAAGCGCGCGTCGCTCAGCGAGCTGACGATGCGCGTGCAGCGATTGCCCGGTGTGCGCGACGCGGTGGTGTTCCAGTCCGATCGACCGGATGCGTCGGGTGTCAGGCGCGTCGCCGCCCTGGTGGTGGCTCCCGACCATACCGAGGCCGAATTGCTCGCGTCGCTCAGATCCCTGGTCGATCCGGTGTTCCTGCCGCGTCCACTTCGATGCGTCGGGTCCCTGCCGCGCAACGAGACCGGCAAGCTCGCACGCTCCGCATTGATGGCGCTGCTGGGGAAATGAGCGGCCGTCCACTGCGTGCCCGTGCAGCAAGCGCGTTGCTCCCGGCTTCCGGCAACGGCAATAATGCCGGCCCGCTGCGGAAGTCCGACCACCCGTCTTGAGCGCAAGACCGCCGACAACTGCATCGCGCGTGCCCGCACTGAACGTCACTGCGTGGACCGCCACTTGCTCGGCGGGTGTCGGCAGGCTCGCCTTGCTGGAATCGCTGCGTGCGCGGCGCACTGGACTTCGGCGGAACGACTTCGGGGATGAGCGCAGGCTCGACACCTGGATCGGGCGCGTCGACGCGGTGGAGGAAGCGACCCTGCCCTCGATGCTCGGTGAATGGGAATGCCGCAACAACCGGCTTGCGTGGCTCGGACTCAATCAGGACGCGTTCGCGGACGCGGTCGTCGACGCCGCCCGTCGACATGGCGCGGGGCGCGTGGCGATCGTGATCGGCACTTCCACGTCCAGTATCGGAGCCACCGAGGAGGCGTACGCGCGCCTGGGCGATGGGGGAGGGTTTCCCGACGACCTTGCGCGCGCCTGCGTGCATACGCCCCACTCGCTCGGCGGGTTCGTGCAGCAGGCGCTCTCGCTGGAAGGCCCCTGCGTCACCGTGGCGACCGCGTGCTCCTCCAGCGCCAAGGTGTTCGCGCAGGCCGCGCGCCTCATCGGCGCCGGCATCGTCGATGCTGCGGTGGTCGGCGGTGTGGATACCCTGTGTGGAAGCGTGCTGTTCGGTTTCAATTCGCTGCAGCTGGTGTCGAACGTGCCGTGTCAGCCGTTCGATGTGCATCGCCGGGGTCTCTCGCTGGGGGAGGCGGCGGGATTCGCGCTGCTCGAGCGGGACGGCACAGGCCCTAAGCTCGTTGGGTACGGGGAGTCGAGCGACGCCCACCACATGTCGAGTCCGCATCCGCAGGGACTCGGTGCACGAATGGCCATGGGCGCCGCGCTCGAAAGCGCAGGTCTCGATGCGTCGGCGATCGACTACATCAATCTGCACGGAACGGCGACCCCCCTCAACGACGAGGTCGAGTCGCTGGTGGTGGCGTCGATGTTCCCGCCGGGCACGTTCGCGAGTTCCACCAAGGGCTGGACCGGCCACACACTTGGCGCTGCCGGCATCCTCGAGTCGGCGATCTGCCTGCTGGCGCTTGACAGTGGCTTCGTGCCGGGCACGCTCAACACGCGCGAACTCGACGGGCGTTGCGGTCCCCAGGTCCGCATCGACAATGAGCAGCGCGACTGCCGCTTCGCCATGAACAACTCCTTCGGTTTCGGCGGGAGCAATTGCTCGCTGGTGTTTGCCCGCGAGGGCGCGCGCGCTTGAGCCTCGAGGCGTCCGTCGCGGGTATCGGCTTCTGGGCCACCGGGCTACCGTCCTGGGATGCCGCCTGCGAGTTCCTGGCTGACGGATCGCTGCCGGCAGACGCGCCGGCACGACCGGTCGCCCAACTGCTGCCGGCGAACGAGCGGCGGCG
>JBGTIG010000344.1:0-2326 GCA_041745755.1 Lysobacterales bacterium | reverse complement strand
TGCTGCTCGGCGACACCACGCGCGACGTGGCGGAGCTCGGCTGGGTGCATCGGGCGTGGCGCGCGCTCGGATGGTTGCCGCGACTCCGGACTGGCGCGACATGGTTCTGCGTCGCTGCGCTGGCCTCGTTGTTCCTGTCGGCAACGCCGTACTGGGATGACGACCTCTCGCACCTGACCCCCGTCGACTCCCGGCTGCTCGAGCGTGATCGTGCATTGCGCGACGAACTCGGCGCCCCCGACGTCCGTTATCTGCTCGTCATCGACGCGGCCGACGGCGAGTCGCTGCTGCAGCGAAGTGAAGCCATCGAGCCCGGGCTGCGGGCACTGGTCGAAGCAGGGGCCCTCGCAGGTTTCGAGCTGCCTTCGCGGTACCTGCCGAGCACGAGGACGCAACAGTTGCGGCAGTCACGATTGCCGGACCGCCAGACGCTCGACCGCGCGCTTGCAGCCGCGCTCGTCGGGCTGCCGTTTCGCGCCGGGGTATTTGCCGACTTCCGCGACGACGTGGAAGCTGCGCGCACTGCACGCCCGTTGACGCTCGCGACTCTCGGCGAGACTCCCCTCGCTGCACGGCTCACCTCGCTGGTCCGCGAACATCGCACCGGGATCAGTGCGCAGGTTTCCCTCACCGGCGTGGCCGATTCCGCGGTGCTTCGCGCCTTCATCCGCAAGGCCGGACCCGGCGTTCGCCTGCTCGATCTGAAGCAGGCCTCGGAGACCCTCGCCAGCGCCTATCGCGACCGCGTGCTGCTGGCGCTTGGCGGTGCGCTCGTGCTGCTGGTGCTCGCGGTCTGGTTCGCCTTGCGTCGTCCGCGGCGCGTGGCGCGGGTCATGTTGCCGGTGCTGCTGTCGACGCTGCTGGTGGTCGCGACGCTGCATGCGTGCGGCGTAGCCTTCAACCTCTTCCATCTGATTGCCATGATCCTCGGCGCCGGGCTAGGACTCGACTACGCCCTGTTCTTCGAACACGGCTCCCACTCGCCGGCTGCGCAGCGGCGAACCCTGCACGCCGTGCTCGTCTGCGCGCTGGCCACGGCTGCGGTCTTCGGACTACTGGCGACATCGTCCATACCGGTACTGCGCGCGATCGGGGTCACGGTGACGATCGCGGTGGTCTGCAACTTCTTCCTCGCCGCGATGTTCGCCGCCGGGTCGCGCGGCGACTACGGAAGTCCCGAACCGTCCCTCCCCGCCGAGCTCGGCAGCCACCAGGAGACGGGCCTTGCGAACGCGTGATCAGATCCTGTCGCTGATCCCCCACCAGGGCGCGATGTGCCTGCTCGACGAGGTCGTCACCTGGGATCAGTCCGGCATCCGTTGTCGTACCCGCTCGCATCTGCTTTCCTCGAATCCCCTGCGGAGCGGCGGCCGCCTGCGGGCAGTGCATCTTTGCGAGTACGCAGCGCAGGCCATGGCGATCCACGGAGGACTGGTTGCGCAGGGCGTGGGCGAGCCCCCGCGCCCTGGCCTGCTGGTGTCGCTGCGGGCGATGCGCATCGAATGCGCATCGCTCGAGAGCCTTGCCGGGTTTCTCGACGTGAGCGCGGAAGTGCTGCTCGCATCCGGGGATAGCTGGCAGTATTCGCTCTCGGTCGAACACGGGGGGCGGCGGCTCGCGAGCGGGCGCGCCGCGGTAATGCTGCTTCCGCGGGCGACGTCAATCAATCCGGAGCCCGGGCAATGACCTTGCGGCGTGCACTTGTGACGGGCGGCAGCGGCGACATCGGCAGCGCGATCTGCCGAAGGCTTGCGAGCACCGGACACGGGGTCCTGGTGCACGCGCACGCCTCGCAAACGCGTGCGCGGGCACTGGTGAGCGAACTGCGGGACTGCGGTGCCGACGCCGACGTCGTCGCGTTCGATGTGACGGATGCGGACGCATCGCGTGCCGCAATCGAGGCCCTGCTCGCGCAAGGTCCCATCCAGATACTGGTCAACAATGCCGGCATTCACGATGACGCGCCGCTCGCCGGCATGACCGCCACGCAGTGGCGTAGCGTCATCGATGTCAGCCTGCACGGCTTCTTCCACGTGACGCAGCCCCTGCTGTTGCCGATGGCGCGCACGCGCTGGGGGCGCATCGTGAGCGTGTCCTCCGTCGCGGCGGTGCTCGGCAACCGCGGGCAGACCAACTACGCGGCGGCCAAGGCCGCCCTGCACGGCGCCAGTCGTTCCCTCGCCCGCGAGATGGCGTCGCGCGGCATTACCGTCAACGTGGTCGCCCCGGGGGTCATCGCCGGACGCATGACTGGCGATGCATTTCCGCCCGACCGGCTGAAACAGATGGTCCCCGCAGGCCGCATGGGAACCGCCGACGAGGTCGC
>JBGTIG010000343.1:0-1976 GCA_041745755.1 Lysobacterales bacterium | reverse complement strand
CGCGCAAGGGCCTCGCCGACTGGAAGGTGCCGGGAATGTCGCTGGCCGTCGTGCACGAGGGCCGGGTGGTGTTCGCACGAGGCTACGGCGAGCGGGCGCTCGGCGGCGCGACCGACGACGCGGTCGACGCCGACACGCTGTTCGGCATCATGTCGACCACCAAGGCCATGACCGCGCTCGCGATCGCGATGCTGGTCGATGAGGGCAGGGTCGGCTGGGACGATCCGGTCACGAAGCACCTGCCGTGGTTCGCGTTGCAAGATGCGTACGCCACGCGTGCCGTCACCGTGCGCGACCTGTTGCGGCACAACGCGGGCTTGCCGAATGCGGACCTGCTCTGGTTCCGCGGCGATCTGGGCACCCGCGAGATCATCGACCGTCTGCGTGAACTGCCACCCGCATATTCGTTGCGGGATGGCTTTGTCTATCAGAACGTCATGTACCAGGTCGCCGGCGAAGTCATCGCCGCGACGTCGGGAATGCCGTGGGCCACGTTCATCGAGCAGCGCATCCTCGCGCCCATCGGCATGACGGGAACGTACTCGACGCTCGACAGGATGCAGGCTGCCCGTCCCGCAAACGTTTCGACGGCCCATTTCGAGATCGACGGGCGCATCCGCGCGATCGAAGACGTTCCGGTCGATGCGGTCCCGGCCGCCGGATCGGTGTGGTCGACCGCGAACGACATGGCGCGATGGATGCGCTTCCTGCTCGATGAGGGCAGGGTCGGCGACCGCGCGCTGGTAAAGCCGGAAACGTTCGCGGAGTTGATGCGAAGCCAGGCGATCGTGCCCGCCGCCGAGTTCTATCCGACGCAGGCGCTGACGCGACCGCATTTCACGACGTACGGACTCGGCTGGTTCCTGCAGGATTACCGCAGCGAGTTCGTGGCGATGCACACCGGCAGCATGGACGGGCGCACGGCGATCATCGGGTTGCTGCCTGACCGGGAGTTCGGCATCGTCGTGCTCGGTAACCTCGATCACGCGGAGTTCCGCCACGCGCTGATGTGGCAGGCTTTCGATCTGGCGATCGGTGGCGAATCGGGCGACTGGAGCGCGAAGCTGCTCACGCTGTACGGCGATGCCCGGCGGAAAGGCGAGGCGGTGCGGGCCAAGGCCGTCGCCGGTCGGGTGAAGGGAACGCGCCCGAGCCGTCCCCTGGCCGACTACGCGGGTACCTACGCGCATCCGGTGTGGGGCGATGTGGTCGTTGAACTGCGCGACCGCGAGCTCACGTTCCGCGGCGGCATCGTCGCCGAAACGCGCGGTCCGATGCGCCACTGGCACTACGACACGTTTGAAGTGGCCCTCGGCGACGGCCGCACCGATCCCTGGACGGCGACGTTTGCACTGGACGCGAAGGGCGAGGTGTCGAGCCTCACCTTGTTCGGCGCGGACGGCTACCGGTTCGTGCGCAGACCGCCTGCGCCGCCCTGAGCTTTCCTCGCAGCTTCACGGAGTTCCTCCTGCGCAGGGTGCTCGCCCCGGTCAGGAAATCGCCTCCCGCAGGGCACGGTAGGGTCGTCGCCTGATGTCAACCTCGCGCCCGTCGATCGGCGGAGTTGTTGCCTCATGAAATCCGGTTGCTTGCGGTCCTTCTTTCCGGGCCTGGTGCTGGTGGTCTCGACCCTCGCGCTTGCCGGCGACGTTACGCCCGTCGCGTGCGGCTCGTGCGCGGCCTGGAACGAGCGCATCGATCCCTTCCGGATCCACGACGGGGTGTACTACGTTGGCACTCGCGGACTGGCGTCGGTGCTCATCGACACGGGACAGGGCCTGATCCTGCTGGACGGCGGGCTGCCGCAGTCGGCACCGCGCATCGTCCGCAACCTCCGTGATCTCGGTTTCGATCCGCGCCAGGTACGCTGGATCGTCAATTCGCACGCCCACTTCGATCATGCCGGCGGCATCGCCGCGCTCGCGCGGATGACCAGGGCCGAGGTCGCGGCGAGTGCGCGCGGGGCCGAGGCGCTG
>JBGTIG010000342.1:0-4079 GCA_041745755.1 Lysobacterales bacterium | reverse complement strand
GCCGCCTGCCCCGTCGCGACGTTGGTAAGCGCGCGACCCTACGCGGATTTCGCCCGCATCGCGGCACTCTTCGAACGCAAGCCCGAGCGCGCGCCGGGCGTGCACGCGAGCGCATGGATCGCGGAAGACGCCGTGGTGCATGAGAGTGCCCATGTCGGACCGCAGGCCTGCATCGGGGCGCGCTCGCGTGTCGGGGCGGGTTCGATCATTGGCGCGGGCTGCGTGGTCGGCGAGGACTGCGAAGTGGGCGAGTCCTGTGAGCTGGTCGCGCGCGTGACTCTGGTGCGCAACGTACGCCTGGGCGATCGTGTCCGCGTCCATCCCGGGGCGGTGCTCGGTGCCGACGGGTTCGGCAATGCCCAGGAGGACGGACGCTGGATCAAGGTGCCGCAACTCGGGGGTCTCGTCATCGGCGACGATTGCGAGATCGGCGCCAACACCTGCATCGATCGGGGTGCGCTCGGCGACACCGTGCTGGAAGCCGACGTGCGCCTCGACAACCTGGTGCAGATCGGGCACAACGTGCACGTCGGCGCACATACTGCGATGGCGGGGTGCGTCGGCGTTGCCGGCAGCACGAGGATCGGTCGTCACTGCCTCATCGCGGGGCAGGCCGGCATCGGTGGCCACCTCGAGATCTGCGATGGGGTGACGCTCACCGCGGCCAGCGCGCTGACCCACAGCATCCACCAGCCCGGGGTGTACTCGGGCAGCATCCCGGTGGCGCCGAATGGAGAATGGCGTCGCAACGCCGCGCGCTTTGCCCGTCTCGACGCTACGCTGCGCAGGTTGTTGCGGGCAACCCGCCCGGACGACGCCGCCCGGAGCCCGACTGCTTCCGCCGAACAAGCCGCCGAGTAAGCCGCCCATGGATGTTTCGCTGCCGGTAGACGTGACCCGAATTCTCGATCTGCTGCCCCACCGGTATCCGTTCCTGCTGGTCGATCGGGTCATTGCGTTCGAACGCGGTCGGTCGCTGCGCGCGATCAAGAACGTGACGATCAACGAGCCGTTCTTCCAGGGACACTTTCCGGGACACCCGGTGATGCCGGGCGTCCTCATCATCGAGGCGCTGGCACAGGCGTCCGGCGTGCTCACCCAGCTGTCGGCAGCCGACGATGCCGACCACGATCCGCTGTATTACCTCGTCAAGGTCGACAAGGCCCGCTTTTCCAAGACCGTGGTCCCCGGCGACCAGCTGGTGCTCGACGTGCGCCTGCGCCGCATGCTGCGGGGCATGGGTCTGTACGAGGGGCGCGCCCTGGTCGACGACCAGGAAGTCGCGAGTGCCGAGATCCTCTGTGCGCAACGTAGCCGCTGACGTGACAGCTCCGCGACGGCTGGCGACCGACGGAGGCTGCGAAGGCACGCCCGCGGGCGTACCGCCGTGGAGCCGCTGACGTGATCCACCCGACCGCGCTCATCGACCCGCGCGCGCGCATCGGCGAGCGCGTCGCGATTGGTCCGTTCTCCATCGTCGAGGCTGAAGTGGAGATAGGCGACGACACCGAGATATCGGCGCACGTGCACCTCAGCGGTCCAACGCGGCTCGGCGCCGGCAATCGCATCGGTTCGTTCTGTGCCATCGGTGGCGAACCGCAGGACAAGAAATACGCGGGCGAACCGACACGCCTCGAGATCGGCGATCGCAACACCATCCGCGAGTTCGCCACTATCCACCGGGGCACGACCCAGGACGAGGGGGTCACCCGCATCGGCGACGACAACTGGATCATGGCGTACGTGCACGTTGCGCACGATTGCGTGGTCGGCAACCAGACGATATTCGCCAATGCCGCCTCGCTCGCCGGCCATGTCCGGGTCGACGATTACGCGATTCTCGGCGGCTTCACCCTGGTGCACCAGTTCTGCCAGATCGGTGCGCACGCCTTCACCGCGATGGGTGCGGTCGTCAACCGCGATGTGCCGCCCTTCGTGATGGTGGCAGGTACGTTCGCGGAACCGAAGGGCATCAACACCGAAGGACTGCGCCGAAGGGGATTTTCGAGCGAGAGCATCCGCGCCATTCGCCGCGGCTACCGCACGCTCTACAAGTCGGGTCTCGGTTTGTCCGAAGCACGCGCGGCACTTGGCGCGATGGCGGTCGACAGCAGCGAAGTGCGGCAAATGCTCGAATTCATCGATCGCAGCCAGCGCTCGCTGGTGCGCTGAGCACGCGCCCGGACCGTGGCGGCCGCCGCGAACGAAAACTCCGCTGTTCCGGCGAGCCCTCTTCGCATCGCCATCGTGGCGGGCGAGGCTTCGGGCGATCTGCTCGGCGCCGGTCTGATCGCGGAACTCAGGAGCCTGCATCCGGGAGCCTTGTTCGCCGGCGTCGGTGGCGAACGCATGCGGGCGCAAGGCTGCGAAACCTGGTGGGCCTGCGACGAACTCGCGGTCATGGGTCTCGGCGAAGTGGTCAGGCATCTGCCGCGACTGCTGCGACTGCGGTCTGCCCTGCGGCGGCGCCTCGTCGCCTGGCAACCGGATCTGTTCGTCGGGGTCGACGCGCCCGACTTCAACCTGCCGCTCGAACGCGCACTCAAACGGAATCGGATCCGCACCGTGCATTACGTGAGTCCGTCGGTCTGGGCCTGGCGTGCTGGGCGTGCGGGGCGCATCGGCCGCAGCGCCGACCGCGTGCTGTGCCTGTTCCCGATGGAACCGGAGATCTACGCGCGACATGGCGTCGACGCGGTCTTCGTCGGCCATCCGCTGGCCGATCGCGTGCCGCTGGTGCCGGATCGGGAGACGGCGCGCGCGGGCGAGCACGTCAATCAGGACGCTTGCGTACTCGCCCTGCTGCCCGGCAGTCGCGCCAGCGAGATCCAGCGACTTGCGCCGCGCTTTCTCGATGCGGTTGCCTTGTTGCTGGAGACCCGGCCGCACCTGGTCGTGCTGGCGCCGATGGCCAGCCCGCGCTGTCGCCAGCAATTCGAATCGCAGCTCCGCGCCGCTGCCGGCCGCCACGCACGGCTCGACGCTTCGCTCCGCAGCGGCAACTTCAGGGTTCTCGATCAGCAGACGCCGGAGGCGCTCGCGGCCGCCGATGCCGTGCTGCTGGCATCCGGCACCGCGGCGCTTGAGGCCATGCTCGCCAAACGGCCCACGGTCATCGGCTACATCGTTTCGCCTTTCACCGCGTGGATCGTGCGAGGCCTGGGACTCATCCGTTCGCGTTTCACCGCATTGCCGAACGTGCTCGCGGGCGCCCTCCTCATGCCGGAACTGCTGCAGGAAGCCTGCACCGCGCGGGCACTCGCGGCGGAGTTGCAGGTGCAGCTCGACCTGCCGGATGCGGCCCGCGTGGCTTTCGAGGCGCGTTGCACGGAGTTGCACCTCGCATTGAGGTGCAATGCTGACGCGCGGGCGGCGCAATCCGTCAGCGAACTGCTCGTGGCCCCCTCGTGAGATACAAGCTGCCGACCCACCTATTCGCCGGCGTCGACGAAGCCGGGCGCGGACCGCTGGCGGGACCCGTCGTGGTGGCGGCCGTGATCCTGGATGCATGCCGGCCGGTGCGGGGGATCGCCGACTCGAAACTGCTGACTTCCGCGCGGCGCGAGCAGCTTGACCAGCGCATCCGCGAACGCGCGGTTGCCTTCCATGTGGAGTACGTGGAGGCGGCGGAGATCGACGCGCTCAACATCCTGCAGGCGACCCTGCGCGGCATGACCCGTGCCCTCGCAGCCTTGCAGCCCGCCCCGGTGGAGGCGCTGATCGATGGCAACGTCCTGCCACGCGACTGCTGCTGCCTGGCGCGAGCGGTCATCGGAGGCGACGCGCGGGTGAAAGCGATCGGTGCGGCCTCGATCCTGGCGAAGGTGGCGCGGGACGCTCGACTGCGCGACTACGACGTCGAGTTTCCGGGCTATGGATTCGCGGAACACAAGGGCTACGCGACGCCCGCGCATCTCGCCGCCCTGCGTCGGCTTGGGCCGTGCGTACAGCACCGTCGGAGCTTTTCGCCGGTGTGGGCAGCGCTGGCCCCCGCCGATTTGTTCGGTTCCTCCACTACGTGATCGCGCGCCGATCCCCGCCTCGGGACGTCCGCCTGGTGCAGGTGCCGCGATTCGCGG
>JBGTIG010000341.1:0-2490 GCA_041745755.1 Lysobacterales bacterium | reverse complement strand
CAACCGCCCGGGTTCCTGGCGCAGGCTCGCCGCGGTGCTGGTGCTCGGCTTCGCCTCCGGCGTGCCGCTGGCCTTGACCGGCGGCGCGATGCAGGCGTGGCTCACCATCGAAGGCATCGATCTCGCCACCATCGGGTTCCTCTCCCTGGTCGCGGTTCCGTACACCTTCCAGTTCCTCTGGGCACCGCTGCTCGATCGGTTCGAGCCTCCCTGGCTCGGTCGGCGGCGCGGCTGGATCGTGCTGATGCAGCTGCTGCTGGCGGCAGCCCTGTTCGGTCTCGCAAAGTTCTCGCCCTCCCAGCAGACCACGCTGTTCGCGCTGGTCGCACTGCTGGTCGCGTTCGTGTCCGCCTCGCAGGACATCGTCATCGATGCCTACCGCAGCGACCTGCTCGAGCCCGGCGAACGGGGCCTCGGTGCCTCGCTCACGGTCCTCGGTTACCGGAGCGCGATGGTGCTTTCCGGCGGTATCACGCTGATCTGGGCGCAGCAGTGGCAAAGCTGGCCACGCGTCTATGGCGTCATGGCCGCGATCATGGTTGGCGCCGCGCTGTTCTCACTGCTGGCGCTGCCGCGCGTTGCAACGGTCCGGCCTCCCCGCGACGCCACCGCCGCGCGCGAGTTGCTCGGATTCATCGCGATGATTGCGGGCATCGCCGTCGGCTACTACGCAGCGCGCTGGCTCCTCATCCTCGCCGGACTCGATGGCGACTCCGAAGACCGCTGGGTGCGCCTGGCCTTCGTGCTGGCGGAAATCCTCGGGGCGATGTCCCTCGGCCTGGCTCTTGCGCGCCGCGTGGGCTTCGCCACGCTTAACCGGTCGCTGGCGAGCTATTTCGGCATGCCGCACGCGTGGGCGTTCCTGCTGATGATCGTGCTGTACAAGATCGGCGACGCGTTCGCGCTCAGCCTCAGCACCCCGTTCCTGATGCGTGGTGTCGGCTTCGAACAGCTCGAGGTCGGGCTGGCCAACAAGTCGATCGGCCTGCTCATGACCATCGTCGGTGCACTGCTCGGCGGGCTCATCATGCTGCGAGTGCGACTGGCCAACGCGTTGGTCGCCTTCGGCGTGCTGCAACTGGTGTCGAACTATGGCTACTACCTGCTGGCGACGCTCGGCAAGGGTGCCTGGGGCGCGCTGACGGTGCCGTCGTTCAACCTGCTGATCGTCGCGCTGGATTCGCCGACGCCCATGGATACGCTGCTGTTGACCGTGATAGGCATCGACAATTTGAGTGGGGGCATGGGTACGGCGGCACTGTTGGCCTTGCTCATGAGTCTCTGCAACGTCCGCTTCAGCGCCACGCAATTCGCGTTGCTCTCGGCGTTCGCGTCGCTCGGCCGGGTGTTCATCGGGCCCTTTGCCGGCGTGTTTGCCGAGCAGGTCGGGTGGCCAACGTTCTTCCTCGCCTCGCTGATGGTCGCGGCGCCAGGCGTGGCGATGGTTTGGTGGTTGCGCGCCGACATCGAGGCCGTGTCCGCGCGGTCGCGGCGGGTGGAGACCGCCGTGGTGTGAACGCTGCACGGGTTGCGTGGCATACACCGCTGCTAGGATCGCACCAGGCTCTCGCGGGCAGCAGGAGACTAGGGCGTTGCTCGATTTCATGCTTCGCGGCATCAGTGACTCGACCGCTTCGCACATCAAGGCGATGGCGCGCGATCGCAACTGGTCGCTCAATGACGTGCTGCTCGACCTCATCGAGCGGGGCCTGCGCGCGCGGGACCAGGACGATCACGCCGAAGTCGTGGTCACGCCCATGCATCACGACATCGCGCGGCTGGCGGGTACCTGGGACCCGGCCGAAGCTGCCGCTTTCCGCGCCGCGATGGAGGCGTTCGAGGATCTGCCTGCCGACGAACCCGCTCCGGCACCCAAGCCCGTCGACCTTTGATCCCTGGTCGATGCGGGGCTTGCTGCGCACTGCCGAGCGCAGCTCGGCAGCTACGGGTTACCGGCAGCCCACGGGGTGCCGGCAGCGGCCGGGCGGTATTCGTACCGGGCGGCATTCGTACGGGCCGCCAATTCGAGTGGATCGGGATCTCGGCTTTCGTAGGTGCGGAGCTTGCTCCGCACTGCCGAGCAAAGCTCGGCAGCTACGGGAAAACGCCAGCTGGGGACTACCCGCAATTACGGGATCAGGCAGCTACGAGGCGGAATGGATCGCGCCGAGGATCCGCGGACCCACGGCGCCGGTGACGCCCGGGAGGTTGCCGGCAATGCCACCGAGCGTCGCACGGGCAAGCCAGGCGAAGCCCACGGCTTCCACATAGTCCGGATCGAGGCCGCGTTCGCCGCTGGGTTCCACTTCGATCGGCGCCGCGAGCGCGCGCAGGCGCCGCATCAACGCCGTGTTGTGCACACCGCCACCACAAGCGACCAGCCGCGATGCGCCGGGCAGCTCGCTGCGCACGGCCTCGACGATCGTGACCGCCGACAACTCGAGCAGCGTCGCCTGCACATCCTGCGGATCGCGCGCATGCGCGCCGAGG
>JBGTIG010000340.1:0-11514 GCA_041745755.1 Lysobacterales bacterium | reverse complement strand
TCCCTCGCGCGGCGCGCGCAACCGCGTGCCCGACCAATGGGCGCCACTGGACGCGTCGTTCAAGCAGTACACGTACGAACCCGAGCTCCCGTGGCGGCAGCGCACCACAACCGCCTTCGAGAACGCAGCGCGCACGTTTGCGCAAAGCGCCAATGTCGGTGCCGACGGCGGCATCGCCGGCTTCGACTCGCTCGCGTTGGATGACAGACTGCAGCAGATAGCGCGCGAGGAGACCGCGCGAATTCTGGCCTTGGATCCCGGCGCCACTCCGGACGAGCTGTATACAAAGCGCAGCATCATCGCCATCGATCGACTGATGCTCGAGGGCGCCATCCCGCATCAGTCTGCCGCAGGCACTGCCGTTCGCTACAGCGAGGTGCCTCCTGGGTTGCAGCACAGGTTGCGTGTGCAGTTCTTCGCCGACGCCACAGTCCTCGATTACGACTCACCCACCGAGGTGGTCGACATTCCGCTCGCGCGCATCGGCACGCAGAGGCTGTTCGTCGACCATGTGCCTGCAAGCCAGTCAGACGCCGACGCGATCGCGTTATATGCCGAGCAGAACGCACAGTCGCTGCCCATTGGGCAGATCAACGTTGTGCCACACCTCAAACTCGGCGATGCGGATGTCTTGGCCGGAAGCAGTGTGCGGATGGGCACTCGACAGGCATGGACGACGGATCTGCGGAATGCGCACGGTGAATGGACGACCACCGAGGCATACCGTTTCGCCGCTGGAAGTCACATCGTGTTCCTGGTGAATCAGGCGGGCGTCGCGCCGGAGCGAGCCGAACGCGAAAGTACGGGCCTGCCAGATCGTGCGTCACTACCCATTCGCGATTTTCTCTATTACGGCGGACTCACCTACTGGATGCTTCACGACCGATTCGACCTCGAATCGGCGCTCGCGGCAGGCGGTCGCGTCACGCGGATGCCGTCGGTAGGCGCCTTCGCGGCACCGCTGCAGGCGCGGTACTTCTTTGGCATTCCCCGGACCGGGTCGTTCAAGGGATATCTGACCGATGTCAAGGCTTCGCGTCTTGCATTGAGCGCGGGTACCGCGCAAGCGGAATTGGCCGCAGCCCTCCACCTGGGCGCGGGCGGCTCGCTGTTCGAAGGCGCGGCGTGGGACTTCGTGTCGGGAACTCCAGTGGACGCCAACGGGGTTTCGAGTTCATCGATCATCGCGACTGCGGTCGGACAGGGTCAGCCGATCTATGAAGTTACGGCAAGCAACGTGGACGCGACCCTCGAGCAACTTCAACTTTCGTTCGACGCGGAAAACGAGATTCGCAACGCGGCGCAAGCGGGCCTGGTTGTAGTGGTGCATAGAGAAGAGGTCAGTCGCCGCGACTGGAGTGGATCTGGCTACATCATTTTTGATCCCTCGACTGGTGCGGCATTGCATCGGATCGAGGGAGGCTTCGCGGGCGGCCTCAACTTCGGATGCATCGCAACCGCAGTGCTGCTCAAAGCACTTTGCAGCTCCAAGATCATCAAGCTGGCGACACAGTTCCTGTTACGCAACATCGCGCGACTGGCGTCAACGGCTTTGGTGACTTCCATGATGGCTGCATTGCTGGGACCTGCTGGCATCGCGATCGGTGGCGTGATCAGTATCGTGTTCATTGCGATCTCCTACTACATGGCCGTGCAGGAGGTCATACGCTGGGTGAAGTTGATCGAATCGGGAGTGGAAACTCTCACCCCGGAGGAACTGGCGGAACTTGGAATCGCCTCGCTCAACAATACGATCTGCTCGTACACCCCCCCGTGCCTGCGACAGTTCGGGGGCTGGTTGACGCAAGGCGCCAGAGCGGGCGGTTCGTATCTGATCAGCGCATTCGACGGTAACGCAGCACCTGGAAACGGTGCCGCCGGCCCACTGCAGGGAAATCCCACCGCTGCAGGGGACGGCACAAAGTGGCAAGTCGAAACCGACTACCGGGGTTCGGGTGCGTTTCCCCTGAGTTGGCAACGCGTGTATGCCAGTTCGGTTCCTAAGGCAGCCAATCGCATGGGCGCCAAGTGGACATCCAACTACTTCGCGCGAATCGAGCTGCCCCCTGCCATCGACGGTACGCCGTTCCCGGTGGCTCAGCGGCCTGACTCCGTGCTGCTCGTCCGTCCCGATGGTGGTTGGTGGCAGTTCAACTGGAGGGGAGATCGCTACCTGACGGAAAGCAACTTTCCCGGAACGCTCACGCGGCTCACCTCAGGCAACGGCACGTCCGGGTTCCGTTTCCTCAATCACGCCGACGAGATGGAAACCTACGATGCGGGGGGCCGACTGCTCTCGGTTTCCAATCGAGGGGGCCTGACACACACGCTTGCTTACGACGGTGCCGGCCGCGTGACCGGCGTTACCGACGCCTTTGGCCGCCAGCTCTCGCTCACCTACGACGCCGACCTCGGAACACTCGCGAGCATTACCGACCCTTCCGGAGGCGTGATCAATTACGTTCACGATGAAGTCGGAAATCTGGTGGAAGTCCGGTATCCGGACGCTAGTCGCCGCCAGTATCACTACGAGAATCTGAGCTACCGCTTCCATCTCACCGGAATCACCGACGAGCGCGGCACCCGGGTCGCGACGTATGGCTACAACGAACGCGGGCAGGTCGCGACCAGTGAGCACGCGGCAGGATCCGAGCGTTATGCCTTTGAGTATGGAAAGGACCAAACGACCGTAATTGACCCACTCGGCACCGAGCGAATCTTCGAGTACGAACTGATCCACGACCAGCCTTACCTGACGCGAAGCACGCAACCGTGCACGTCCTGCGGCGCAGGCGACATCGCATCCATGACCTACGACGGCGCGGGCTATGTTTCATCCGCCACTTCCCACCGCGGCAATGTCATGACCTACGCCCGCAACGAGCGCGGCCTCGTCGAATCCATGACCGCAGCGGCGGGCACACCCGAGTCGCGGACCACGACGGTGTCGTGGCACGCCACACTTCGCGTGCCTACGCAGATCGTCGAGCCGATCGGGGGTGGTACGCGGGTTACCGACTTCACGTACGACCCGGGCGGCAATGCGTTGACGAGAACCGTCACGGCCGGTGGTGAGCCACGGACATGGACCTACACCTATCGCGCGGGCTCCGATCAGATGTTGACGATGGATGGACCGCGCACGGATGTGAGCGATGTCACTACTTACACCTACGACGCCTCCGGCAACGTCGCGACGATGTCGGATGCCGTCGGACACGTGACTCGATACTTGGAGTACAACAACCACGGACAGGTATTGCGCATGCGAGATCCGAACGGCCGCGAAACGAACTACCTTTACGACGCGCGACAGCGACTTTCCCGCGTCGACCAGGCCGGGGAAGTTACCTCCTACACCTATGACGAGACCGGAAATCTCACGCGACTCACGCTTCCGGACGCGAGTTCGCTGGCCTACTCCTACGATGCGGACAATCGCCTGACGGCCATCGCTGACGCGCTCGGCAACCGGGTGACCTACACGCTCAACAGCAACGGCGATCGCATTCGGGAAGAGACGTTCGACGAGGCCGGTCAGCTCTCTCAGACGATGACGCGCGCCATCGACGCGCTCGGCCGCACGGCGTCGGAGACCGGCGCTTTGCCGGCAGAGATCACGCGATACGCGTACGACGCCGACGGCAATGAGACGTCGATGACCGATCCACTCGATCACGCGACGGTCAGTAGCTACGACGCCCTCGACCGCCTGACTACGACGACGGACCCCGCCAGTGGCGAGATCGCCTACACGTACGACGCGCAGGACAACCTGACGTCGGTCAGCGATCCGCGCACGCTGGTCACGCGCTACGCATACACGGGCTTCGATGAGCTTACCGAGCTCAACTCTCCCGACACGGGCACCAGTGCATACCAGTACGACGCCGCCGGCAATCTTGCACAGGCAACCGATGCGCGTGGCGTGGTGTCGACGCACGCCTACGATGCGCTCGATCGCCTGACGCGCATCGACTATCCCGCGATTGCCGCCATCGGCGGCAGTCCGGCGGTGCCGGCCGAGCGCCTGGCCTTCGCCTACGACGAGGCTACGGGTGGCGCGGGTGCCCGGGGCCGCCTGACCTCGGCGTCCGATCGCTCGGGCCGCACCGTGTACACGTACGACCTCGACGGTCGCGTGACCGGCAAGGCGCAGACCCTCGGCGGCGATGCCGCCAGCGCGCAGACCACCACGCACGAATACGACGCGGTGACCGGGCAGCTGACCGGCACCACGCTGCCCTCCGGCGCGGTACTGCGGTATCGCTACGGCGATGACGGTCGCCACGTCAGCCTCGAGGTCAACGGCACGACGGTGGTGCGCGAGATCGCGCATTTCCCGTATGGCGAGCCCGAGTCCTGGCGCTATGGGGCGAATGGCCGCTACCAGCGGGTCTTCGATCGCGATGGGCGCATTGCGAGCCACAGCGCGGCGCGCGAAGTCAGGACCATGGCCTTCGATGCGGCGAGCCGCATCACCGCGATCGGCGAGCCGGGCGTCGATCGCCCGCGCTGGAGCTACGGCTACGATGCGCTCGATCGCCAGACCGGCGCCGGGAACCAGAGCACGGCAGGCCCCGACGCCCAACTCACTCTGGCCTGGACCTACGATGCGACTGGCAACCGCACGCAGGAGTCGCGCGGCAGCGGCGGCCCGCCCACGCCCACGAACTACAGCATCGCGCCGACCAGCAACCGCCTGACGGCGGTTGGCAGTCTGCCGCGCACCTATGACGCGGTCGGCAATACCGTCAGCGCCAGCGCGGCCAGTGGCGGTACGGACAGCGTCTATTCCGGCCGCAATCGCCTGATCGAGACCCGCAGGGCGGGGGCTGCGATCGCGCGTTACACGCACAACGCATTCGGCGAGCGCGTGTGCAAGGCCCTCGCCGGCAGCAGCTGTCCGACCCTTGCTGCGGACGGCAGCGCCGTCGCCGGCAGCGGCAGCCACACGCAGTTCGTTTACGACGAGGCAGGCCACCTCGTCGGCGAGTACTCGCACACCGGCGCACTCATCGCCGAACACGTGTGGCTCGGCGACACCCCGGTCGCGCTGCTCACACCCGCGATAACCGCCACCACCCACGGCGGCACGCTCGCCGGCAACGTCGCGGTGTACTACGTCCACCCCGACCACCTCGACACCCCGAGGGCGATCCAGAATGCCGCCGACCTCACCGTCTGGCGCTGGGACAGCGCGCCCTTCGGCGACAGTCCCGCGAACGAGAACCCCGAAGCGCTCGGCAACTTCGCCTACTCCTTGCGCTTCCCCGGCCAGCAGTACGACGCCGAAACCGGCACCGCCTACAACTATTTCCGGGATTACGAGCCTGGTACCGGGCGCTACGTCCAGTCGGATCCGATTGGTCTTGATGGCGGACCCAACACCTACTCGTATATCGACGCAACTCCAGTATCTGCAGTAGATCCGTTGGGGCTCGGAGTCGAGATACTGTTGCGACGACCATCCCGCTTGAATCGCAACAAAGACAGGCGCGAAGGTAACGACGCGATAGCCAATTGTGAGTGCACACAAGCCGAACTGACGGAGAAGTTGGGGGAGAATCCTTTACCCCACATGCGAACTGGTCGCAGCGGTAGGTTACGAAATCCGCGCGGGACGGAGTGGCACCATCCAGTTGACAACCCCGACGAGGTTTGGCTGCTGCGCAGCTGTGATCATCGCGCTGCAGAGAATCAGGATTCGCTTCACCCGCGAGGAGAAGGGGGAAGGCGCGGCGGCGGTATTCGACGGTTTGGAAGGCGCTGATAGTGTCGTATTCGCTTGCGGATATTCGAGCCTGTTCGATACAGGAAGCTGCTCGCCTGGGTTATCGGATCAATCCCACGCTTCCATTACTTGTTGACGCGCAAAACCCGAGGGCCACAGATGAAATTGTCAGACGAGCGCTTATTCTTGGCGCTGTAGTCGCGGGCTCGATCGGCGACTTCCCCGCTTCGATTTTGTTCCGTTGGGTAGCTCGACAGTCGTTGACTTCTGGACTGACTGCAGCGGAAAGACGCTACTTCGAAGGGGCGAGTCCGACGCGTGTTGAACTCACAGATTTGCGAGATCAGGTGGAATCCCTCTGGGCAATGGCTTGGGTGCTCGGTAAGACCGATGTCTTGGACTTCGCTCACGTGGCAGATGACGCGCTGGGAATCATGTTGCCGGACATAGAGGCTGACGAGGATTGCAGTCGCTTTCGCCAATTCGTTCGAATTCGATCAGCTCACGAAATCATCAGCGCATGCGATCTCAGCTATTGCTTGCATTGGGCATTAGTAGATGCTCGCCGAAGAGGGGAGCCACCACCCGGCGCCGTTGAGCCGTACGTCATCGTATACCGCCGTCGCGCGCTGGAATGGGTTCTGTCGGACGAAGACTGGGATGCTGTGTCGTTGGACACATAGTCCCCGACAACTAGGAAAGAACCTCCGCACGCCGCGCTTGCCGAGAAAAGGTGCCAGAAAAGGCAGAAAAGGGGACGGAGGTAATTTAACCGCTGAGGGTGGGCGCGCAAAGAGCGCAGAACAAAGGGGCCGAGTACATTTTTCTGAGAGTGAAACCAGCCGGATTCCGCGAGCGAGGTGCGGCTTGTGTCCGCGGGAGCCGTTCGTCAAGGAGGTCACATGTACTGGTGGGGAATCGGAATCGGGCTGATCGCGCATGTGTGGCTGGCGGTGCGTGCGTTTCGCGAAGGCATGGGTTGGGGTCTGGCCGCTCTCTTCATTCCGTTCGCGGGGCTGTTGTTCGGCCTGCTCAATTTTTCGGACAACAAGGCGCCACTGGCGCTCGAGTTGCTCGGCTTTGGCCTGTTATGGTTCGGCAGCCAGGAGCTCCTGGATAAATCCCTCGCTCTCGAGCAGATGGAATCCGGCCCGGCGCTCTCCATCAGCCCGGGCGATTCGGAGTCAGATACTGTCCCCGTCGCCGAGTCGAACGCCCCCGCGCCTTCCCGTCCCCGGTCATTCGATCCCGATCCATCCGAAGCGGGATCCGACCCGACGCCGTCGGTATCCGGGGCTCCTGTTACACCGGTCGGCACTGAATCGAACACAGCGCTCGCGAAGGTCCCGGTCTTCGACCCCACCGCCCGCGTGCGTGTCTCTCCGGCCGCGCTGCGCGGTCGCAAGAATGAATGGATCCGCATCCGGCTCGACAACGGTCAGCTGCACTCTGGCTATCTGCAGCGCGCCGACCGCGGGGGCATCACGATCAGGGTCGCGCGCCGGAGCGGCACGGCCACGCTGAGGTTCGCGAACGAACGGATTTCCTGGATCGAAGCGCACCCGGGTTAGCATCGCCCGGGGCGCCAGTCGCGCAAGCGCCGGCGGGGGATCCACGTCGGTTGAACAGGGAGGCTGCAAATGGAGAGTACGCGGACGCAGAAGCTGCAGGAGCTGGCGGACCAGCTTGACCTACCGGACGGACTGGCTGCACCCGGACTCTGGCGGCTCTACTGGAAGCTCGGCCTGGATGTGAAGTCGCCGCTGTTCGCGAGCGCGTTATCCACCTTCGCCCATTTTCTCGCCGTACTGGGCCCGACCAGCCTACTCATCAACTGGATTGGTTTCGACGGCGAGTACACGGTCGTCGCCATCCTTCTCGCCATCGCGGGCGCGGGGGTCGCCGCCGATTATTACCGTCGGATCCGCGCGAAATACCAGCTGCCCTCGTGGTCCGACTTCCTGAGTGAAGGCGGTACGCATCCGGTAAGCAGAGTGGAAGTGGGTGGCGCGCCCGCCTTCGCCGATTCGCGCGACCGTCTCTCCCGGGCCGACGCCTTTCTTCGCCACAGGGATCGAACCACGCTTGAGCGGCGGCTCGTGCGCGTGTTCGGCGGCGACGACCACAGGATTCCGTTGTCATTTCTCGGATTCTGGTCGATTTTCTGGCGCATCACCGGATCCATCGCCTTCTTCGCAATGATCGCCGGCCTGGTGGACAGGATTGTTGCGATCATCTTTCTGTTGAGCTCCCCGCTGTTCGGGGTCGCGGCGGCAACGCTACTCGTCCTGATCCGTCGAGCTGCGGAAATTCCGACGTGGAAGGAATATATCGATGCCGGCGCGCCGATCGGTGCGGAAGGGCGATCCCGTCTGCGCGAGATTCAGCGCGTGCGTGGCCCCGTTTCGAGGCGGGGTGTGCTGGTGACCGCCGTGCTCGGGTCACTGGCTCTGATCGGTTCGGTGCACCTGATGCTGATCGCTTCGATCCACGAGAGCACTGCATGGATGCTGGAAGGCTACGCGAGTGACGACACGATCGTCACCACCGGCGATGCCAGCTACTCCCTCCAGGGAACCGTGAGCATCGAGAACACGATTCTCGAGCCGGGCGACGGCGAGCGCGGCGCAAGTCCGGTGCGCATCGGTCGGATGGTGCTCCAAACGCCGGGACTCTGGTGGCTGTTGCGGGCGGGCACCATTTTCGAGGATGACTATCCGCCGACGGATGCGCTCACGCTGCGCATCGAAGGCATCGACTGGACGAGCGTCGGCATCGGCCGCGTGTTGCCGGTGCTATCCACGATCGGGGGCTACAGCGCAAGTCCGTACGAGGCAGCCGGATGCGAGCGAGACCGCTGGTTTTCCAGGGAACGGATGACGGAGTCCCTCGGGGGCAAGCAAGGCATGGGGAATATCCGCATCGAGTACAAGGTCGAGGGTCCGTCGAAGCTCGCGGAGCGCATCGAGTTTGCAGGTGCAAACTCGAAGGTGGTGCATGAGTCCGTGTATCTGCTGCCGGGAGCTGCCACCGATTTCGCCAACTCCGATACGGAAGAGTGGGGGACCACGAGCTGGAAATGGACGATCGAGGACGCGGGGTTTGTGCGCGCTCGCAACAGCTATTGCGCCGGGCAAGCCGGGATATCCGAAGTGGAGTTCCTGGATCGGCACATCGCGAGCATGCAGCGCGAGAATCTTGCGAAGGGTTTCGTCGAGGATCAACGCTCGCTCGATCTCTATCGCCGCTTCGCCCAGAGCGGCGGCACGCTCACATGGAAGACCCGCCTGCCTGCCGGCAAGGCCATCGAGGACTTCGATCCGACCCATCACAGGCGATGGCTGTCTGCGCTCGGCATGCTACTCGCGCTGGAGGGAACCGGCGCCGTTGACTATTCGACGAGGATGGTCGACCCGGTACCGCTCCCCGAGCGTGTGGCGTTCTCACGGCCACTGGTCGACATCCTGCGCGCCGAAGGGGTGCTGGCGGATGACGTGGTTGAAGCGCCGCCGGCGACTGAAGCCTCCGCAAAGGCGGAAGGCAGGGAGGGGCTCGCGCAGCGATCGATCAGGCAATCATCGCGCATCGAACCGTCGGTGCGCCCGGGCGGACCCGCGGCTTCCCCGGTTTCCACCGTCGGCGAACCGGCCCGGACCACAGGGCCGGTGCCGATCCCGCTGCGCGAACTGCCGCGACGCGTCGGCACGCATGTCGTGATCAAGCTGCACAACGGCCGCAGCTACAGCGGCTACGTGGACCGCGCGGGGAGTGAGCGAGTGCACCTCAGGGTGCGACGCAGCGGGGGTTCCGCGACGTTAACCTTCACCAACAGCCAGATTGCCTCTGTGGAAGGTTAGCGATGCGGTCGCCGTGGCTGAGTTCCATGTATGGGGGCACGTACATTCATTTTTGTTGCATCTCATCTCATCGTTCCAGAGTTCGAAATCGAAAGTTCGGGGCACGAGGTAGTGACTCAGTTTGGAATTCCGTTCGGGGTGACCCTGAACCTGACGAAGGGTCGAACCCTGCACGGAATCGCGACTGACGCCGATCTGCGCACGACCGCTCATGGTTCGACAGGCTCACCACGAACGGTCCAGTGGCTTGTCCGCGAGAAAAGGGCGAAAAAAGGCGAAAAGGGGACAGGCGAAAAGGGGACGGAGGTAATTAACCCCGCGAGAAAAGGGGACGGAGGTAATTAACCCGATCAGAGGTAATTAACCCGATCAGGGTGGGCGCGCAAAGAGCGCGCACGCGACGGCGGCGGGGCGATCGGCGACAATCGGGGGCTGTACGGCAAAGGTCCTGCGACATGAAGCTTGGAAGTCTGAAGGAGGGTGGCCGCGACGGTACGCTGATCGTGGTGTCGCGCGATCTCAGCCGCGGCCTGCGCGCGGCGGCCATTGCGCCGACGTTGCAGGCAGCCCTGGACGACTGGTCGCATGCCGGGCCGCGCCTTTCGGCGCTCGCGGAAACGCTTGAAGCCTCCGTACGCGGAAGCGATGAGCCCATGGGCTTCGCGCTCGATGTGGGCGCGCTGGCGTCGCCGCTGCCCCGCGCGTATGAGTTCGTCGACGGCAGCGCCTACCTGCCTCACGTGGCGCGCGTGCGCCGCGCGCGCGGGGCCGAGGTGCCCGAGTCCTTCTACACCGATCCGCTCATGTACCAGGCCACGAGTTCGGGATTTCTCGGCCCGCGCGAAGACATCCCCGTGGTGAGCGAGGAGTACGGCATCGATCTCGAAGCCGAAGTGGTGGTGGTCACCGACGACGTGCCGATGGCCGTCACCGCGGAGAAAGCTGCGGAACACATCCAGCTGGTCGGGCTCATCAACGATGTCAGCCTGCGCAATCTCATCCCGGGCGAACTGGCGAAGGGCTTCGGCTTCCTGCAGTCCAAGCCGCGCTCGGCGCTCTCGCCGGTGCTGGTCACGCCCGACGAGCTCGGTCCCGCTTGGCGGCACAGCAAGGTGCATCTGCCGCTGGTGACGCATGTCAACGAGCGCTGGTTCGGCGCGCCCGAGGCGGGCGTGGACATGCAATTCAGTTTCGCCGAACTGATCGCCCATGTGGCGAAGACGCGCCCGCTGGCTGCCGGAACGATCGTCGGTTCCGGCACGGTGGCCAACGAGGACACCAGCCTCGGCGCCTCCTGCTTCGCCGAGTTGCGCACGGTCGAGACCCTGCGCGACGGCAAGCCCTCCACGCCTTTCATGCGCTTCGGCGACGTGGTGAGGATCGAGATGCTCGACGCCGGGGGCCGGAGTATCTTCGGCGCCATCGAACAGCGAATTGCGCGTCATGCGGGTTGAGCCCGCGCGAACGACGAGGACGGTCGCCATGCCCCATCCCCTCAAGTTGTACAGCTACTGGCGATCGAGCGCCGCCTATCGCGTGCGCATCGCCCTGGCGCTCAAGCAGCTGCCGTACGAGACGCAAGGCGTGCACCTGCTGCACGGCGGTGGCGAGCAGCGCCGGCCGGAGTTCATCGAGATGAATCCGCAGGGGTTCGTGCCGACGCTGCGCGACGGCGAGCGCACCATCACGCAGTCGTTCGCGATCATCGAATACCTGGAGGAAAAGCAGGCGCAACCGGCACTGCTGCCCACCGGGGTGCGCGAGCGCGCTTTCGTGCGCGCGGTGTCGCTCGTGATCGCCTGCGACGTGCATCCGCTCAACAACCTCGTCGTCCAGCAGTATCTCGAGCGGGAGCTCGGTGTCGACGAGGCGGGCCGCACGCAGTGGATGCATCACTGGATTACGCGCGGGCTGTCGGCCGTC
>JBGTIG010000339.1:0-2064 GCA_041745755.1 Lysobacterales bacterium | reverse complement strand
TCGCGGTCCCCGCCGCCGCCGGAGCTTGCGCGGTCGCCACCCCCGCCCTGCTCGCGGTCCCCGGCGCCGCCGGTCCCGAGCATCTGCATCTCGTTCGCCACGATGTCGACCGAATAGCGCTCGATGCCCTCCTTGTCGGTGTACTTGTCGGTGCGGATCGAGCCCTCGATGTAGACCTGCCGGCCTTTCTTGAGGTACTCACCCGCAATCTCGCCGAGCTTGCCGAACAGCTTGATCCGGTGCCATTCGGTGCGTTCCTTCTTCTCGTTGGTCTGCTTGTCGGTCCAGGATTCGGAAGTCGCCAGGGACAGCGTGGTGATCGCGCTGCCGCTCTGCGTGTACCGCGTCTCGGGATCGGCGCCGAGATTGCCGACCAGGATGACCTTGTTGATGCCTCGTGCCATGGCGATGATGTCCTGTAATTGATCGCATTCGCAGACTGCGCGCACGCGCAGGCGATGGGAACGGTGATTATGCCATTCGGGCCGTAGGAGATTTCGGACGGCCCGTCGGCGGGTTGCCCTGACAGCGACGGCGATACCGCGAAACGTGCCATGGAGGGCCTGACGGTCGTCGCATGCGGGCGCGGGCGGACCGCGCCACGGACCCTATAATCCCGCCGCTGCCCGCGCATGCTGGAGACTCTTGAGCCACGACCCACCGCCCGTCATGGAACGCATCCGCTCGCTTGCCGCCGGGGACATGCGGGCGGTCGACGCCCTCATTCGCGCGCGTCTTGCGTCGGATGTCGTGCTGATCAACCAGGTGGCGGCGCACATCGTCGGCGCCGGGGGCAAGCGCCTGCGGCCGATCCTGTTGCTGCTCGCCGCGCGAGCGCTGGGGCACGCTGGCCGGGACGCGGTGCAGCTCGCGGCCGTGATCGAATTCATCCACACGGCCACGCTGCTGCATGACGACGTGGTGGATGGCTCGGATCTCAGGCGGGGCCGGTCCACGGCCAACGCGCTCTGGGGAAACTCGGCAAGCATCCTCGTGGGCGACTTCCTGTACTCGCGGAGCTTCCAGCTGATGGTCGAGCTCGAGGCCATGCCGGTGATGCGCATCCTGGCCGACACCACGAACGCGATCGCGGAAGGCGAAGTCCTGCAACTGCTGCATCTGCACAACCCGGAGACGGACGAAGCCGCCTATCTCGCCGTGATCGAACGCAAGACCGCAGTGCTGTTCGCGGCAGCGACCGAGCTTGGCGCGTTGCTGGCCGGTGCGGATTCCGGGGTCCGCGCCCAGATGCGCGCGTTCGGACTCGCGCTCGGATTCGCGTTCCAGATTGCCGACGATGTACTCGACTACACCGCCAACGAGACCGAACTCGGCAAGCGGGTCGGTGACGATCTGGCGGAAGGCAAGGCGACGCTGCCGCTCATCCATGCACTGGCGCACGCGCCTGAGCACGCGCGCGATCGCCTGCACGCGATCGTGCGCGCGGGCGACACGGATTCGATGGCGACGGTGCTCGCGGCGATCTCGGACGCGGGAGGCCTCGAATACGCCCGCACGCGCGCCCTGGGTTACGCGGAGTCCGCGCGCGTCGCCCTTTCCGGTCTTCCCCGGAACGAGTACAGCGCGGCGCTGGAGGAACTCTGCGCCTACGCGATCGACCGCGACCGCTAAGGAACCTCCGAGCAAGGTTCGGAGGTGCCGCGATACAGGGACGTATCGCCACGAATCAATCGAAAAGCGATTGATTCGTGGGAGCCGAATTCGGACCCGCGCCGAACTCGGCGCCGGTCTGGCAAGTCAGGATGACTTGATCAGACCTTCCCTGGCGGCAGCTTCCGCCCAATCGAGTGCATTGCCGGGGGTACGCTCGCGAAGGCTCAGGCGATGCCGAGCCCGGCAATGCCTGCGGGCACGACGCTTTCGAAGCCGGCCAGTCGCGCGAAGTGGCGGCCGCGCTCCGCGTAGTCATGAAACGCGTCGAAACTGGGGGCTCCGGGCGACAGCAGCACCACGCCCTCCCCCGCCAGCGCATCGACGGCCGACGCGATCGCCGCTTCGAGGTCGCTCGCCGCGTGCAACGCGCACGCCGCGCCGAGCGCGTGC
>JBGTIG010000338.1:0-4613 GCA_041745755.1 Lysobacterales bacterium | reverse complement strand
ACGAGCTTGAAGTAGTGGGTGAGGCGTCGCACGAAATAGAGTCTGTTTGCATCAGGCGCATTCGGTTGAGCGACCACCCCTACGGTGGCGGCCCATCGACCCACTGAAACTTCGAGGGCCGAGAGAAGAAGCTCGAGTGAGTGCGACGCTTTTTCTCCGGCCACTGCTTGGCGCAAGCCCAGATCCAAGTGTGCTGCATGGGATGCCTCGGCCCAGGCAACCGCGAAATATCCACGAAAGTCTGCATTCCAATCGCCGTCTGCCCGTACATCAGCGAGGGTTGCGCGAAATTTCTTGGTTGCCGCCGAAATGCTATGTGCGATTTTGCGCCGTTCGCCGCCGGTGAGTTTTTGTCCAAGCGACAACCCCCGAGATCCGTGCCAAATCACCCAACACAAACTCCAGAAATTGGTCTGGGTGGTGCAGGTAACCGTCTCCAGCATGAGTGTCTTACGGAACAGGTCTTCACGCGCTGACACGGCGTGCAATACCCCGGCGCAGTCGGTTGACCCAAGCAACTTGTCCGCGATCGGCTGCAAGAACGAAGGAGCAGCTTCGCGCAACAGATATTGTTCCCAAATTTGTGTGGGAACCCAGTTGGGGATGTCGGTATGCATACTGACTCCTTCTCCTAGGTCACGCGAGCCGAGACACTTGCGGCGGTCTCGAGGTGGCGGCTACGCATTCGACACCCGATTTCAACTCTTCCAGGTAGTTGGCCCACGCTTTCATCATCTCGCGGCGCTCAGCCAGGTATTTCGCCCGGTTGTAAACGGCGCGAACTTTGTTGCGCTCGGCGTGGGCAAGTTGCCGTTCGATCACATCTGGCGGCCAGCCGAGTTCGTTCAGAAGCGTCGATGCCATCGCGCGGAAGCCGTGACCGGTCATCGTGTCCTTGTCGAAGCCGAGCCCGCGCAATGCCGCATTGATGGTGTTCTCGCTCATTGGTCGATCGTGGGTGCGGATGCTTGGAAAGCAGTACCGCGACCGTTCAGTGAGTGGCATTAAATCGCGCAGGATCGAGAGTGCCTGCGGCGCCAACGGGACAAGATGTTCCTCACGCATCTTCATTTTTTGTGCCGGAATGCGCCATTCCGCATTCTCTAAGTCGAACTCAGCCCATTCTGCGTGTCTCAATTCGCCAGGTCTAACGAAAACCAGCGGGGCAAGACGAAGGGCCGCGTGTGTGGTCGGGTAGCCCACGAAACTATCCAGGGCGCGCAACAACTTCCCCACTTCATCGGGACGGGTAATGGCGGAACGTGGCCTGGGCCTAACTGGCGACGCCTTACGCGCTAAGTCAGCAACGGGATTGCGAATAGCGAGGTGTCGCTCGATTGCATACGAAAACACCTGACCAACGCATTGGCGAGCACGCCGGGCGGTTTCGTACCTGCCGCGTGCCTTGATCTTGTCGAGTGCTGCAAGCACGTCCGGCGCGTTGATTTCGCCTATTGCACGAGACCCTAGCTCGTCACGCACCTGTTCAATTAGCCAGCGGTTCTTGGCGTATGACGATTCGGCGAGAGCAGGGCGGCCATCGGCGAGCCAAGCGTCTGCTACATGGCCAAAGGTGCGCGCCGCATCGGTCGCCAGTCGGCGCCGCTCCGCCCTACGCTCCACACCGGGATCTCGACCTTCCCTAATCACCGCTCGCGCGTTCTCGCACTTCGCACGGGCGTCGGCTAGCGACACTTCCGGATAGGCGCCCAACCCGATGCGCCGCTCGCGGCTTGCATACCGGTACTTCATTCGCCACCACTTCGCGCCAGATGGTGAAACCGTGACGTACAGTCCCTTCGTGTCGTAGAGGTTGTAGGCCGCGCCTCGCGGCTTCGCCTTGCGAACCGCAGCATCCGTGAGACCACGCTTCGAAACCGCCATACGCCCCCCGATCGGGATCCGGTATCCCCATGTTTCAGGCCGGTATCCTTAACGGTATCCCCACAACGTGTGGGTTTCAATGGGACGCGAGGGGACTTTGAGGAATCAGGACACCACTAGAAATGCGTGTCCTCCGCTAGTCCGGAGACGCGATGGGACAATTTGAAACGACTTGATGGTGGCCGGGGACGGAATCGAACCGCCGACACGAGGATTTTCAATCCTCTGCTCTACCAACTGAGCTACCCGGCCAATAGTTGCCTCTCGCGGCCACGTGTCCCTGGAACGAGACTCGCGCGGGAGGATTCTCGAGGCGCCGCAGCAGGGAAGTGCGGGGCGCGCATGGTAGCGGTGCGGGTGTGCAGCGGCAACCGGGGATCGCATCACCGGGGACCGCACCAGCTGCCGCGCTGGCATCGAAGGCCCGTGCACAAATGGGTTGTTCCGGCCGACGCAACCCGGCACATTCCATAGTTTTGTGGATCGGGACGTGGATCCCTTGCCGAGCCGATGACCGATTTCGAGGAATCCCGCAGCATCGACGAATCCGCCGCAGGCTCCGGTTTGCGCGAGCGCCTGCGCGTCGCGACCGAACTGCTGGAAGCCGTGGCGGCCGATGCTTCGCTGCTGGACGCGCTGCCCGAGACGGAAACAAAGCGCCTGCGCCAGGCGGTAAACCGCTATCACCATCCCGACCCGGAGGACCATCGCCGGAAGCGCCGCCGACTCAAGCGCGAACGCAACGCGCAGAAGATCCAGCGCGAGGAGTCGGTGCTCGATGCGACCGGCATCCGTACGCTGCGCGCAAAGCCCGTGTTCACCACGCCAAACGTCTTTCCACCCGAAGGTTTCCTGGCCCGGGACGACGAGGCGGGCCTCGATCCTGACGACGGCGACCTGCAACGCGAGTCGATCGCACGCCGACACTGTTACGTGTGCAAACGGAAATACGACCGCCTGCACCATTTCTACGACCAGCTCTGCCCGGAATGCGCAGACTTCAACTTCGCCAAGCGCAGCGAGACGGCCGACCTCAGCGGTCGCGTCGCGTTGCTCACCGGCGGTCGCGTCAAGATTGGATACCAGGCCGGCATCAAGCTGCTGAGAGCCGGCGCGCAACTCATCGTGACCACGCGCTTTCCGCGCGATTCAGCGGCGCGATACGCGGCAGAGGCGGATTTCGGCGATTGGCGCGACCGGCTCGAGATCTTCGGGCTCGATCTTCGGCACACGCCTTCCGTGGAAGCGTTCTGCGAGACGCTGGTGGCGACGCGACCGCGCCTGGATTTCATCATCAACAATGCCTGCCAGACCGTGCGGCGCCCGCCGGCCTACTACACCCACATGATGGCGGCGGAGACCGCGGCGCAGCGCGACATGCCCGCGGAATTGCGCGGGTTGCTCGGTGGCTACGAAGGGCTGCGCGGAGTGGACCTGCTGGCAGCCGCCAGGGAGGAGAGCGGGGGAGCAGGCGCGCTTGCGCGGACATCCGCGTCCGAACCGACGGGATTGCGCGGACTGACCCACGCTGCCGAGCTTTCCCAGATTCCGCTGCTGGCGGACGAACTGCTGGGTCAGGCACATCTTTTTCCCGAAGGCAGACTCGACCGGGACAGGCAGCAGGTGGACCTGCGGGGGCGGAATTCCTGGAGGATGTTGCTGGCCGAGGTGCCGTCGGTGGAGTTGCTGGAGGTCCAGCTCGTCAATGCCATCGCGCCCTTCATCATCAATGCCCGACTGAAGCCACTCATGCTGAAGACGCCCGAACGCGACAAGCACATCGTCAACGTGTCCGCCGTCGAGGGCCAGTTCTATCGCAACTTCAAGACCACGCGGCATCCGCACACCAACATGGCGAAGGCGGCGCTCAACATGATGACGCGCACGTCCGCGACCGATTACCGCAACGACGGCATCCACATGAACAGCGTGGACACGGGGTGGGTCACGGATGAGGATCCGATCGACGTGGCCGCGCGCAAGCAGGTCGAGGAGCGCTTCCATCCGCCGCTCGACATCGTCGACGGAGCCGCGCGCATCGTCGATCCCATCATCAGCGGCGCGAACACCGGTGAGCACGTGTGGGGACAGTTCCTGAAGGACTATCGACCGACTGACTGGTAGGAGACTCCGGGGTGGTACCGGCGATCCGTTGCTGCCTCACGCGCGCTGCGGCAGGAAATCCTCTGTTGCGGGCCGCTGGGCGTACTGAGTGGCTCAGCGGGTGTCCGGAGTGAAGCCGGCGGGCTTTTCCGCGTCCCCGGTGAACAGGAACTTTTCCATCTCGGCGGCGAGGAACGCGCGAGCCTTGGGATCAACGGCCGACAACCGGTTCTCGTTGAGCAGCATGGTCTGGTGCGCCAGCCACTCGTTCCAAGCCTCCTTCGAGATTTCCTCGTAGATGCGGATTCCGAGCGGACCGGGCCAGGGCGCGAAGTCGAGACCCTCGGCGTCGCGCTTGAGTCTCGCGCAGAAAACGTTACGTGGCATCGCGGGGCTCCGGTAGTTGTGCCAGCAGTTTTCGGATGGGCGCCGGCAGGCCGATCGCAGCGACTTGGTGCACGTCGAACCAGCGGCGCCTGTCGCCATCCTCCACGCCACACGCTACCGCGCCGAGGTCCAGGAGAACAGGGCGCAGTGTCAGGTCGAAGTGGGTAAAGGCGTGCGGGACCGGTGCGAGATCGCGCAGCGCGCGCGCGATCCGGATGGTGGTCAGACCGGCCGCAATG
>JBGTIG010000337.1:0-4123 GCA_041745755.1 Lysobacterales bacterium | reverse complement strand
GCTGGCGCTCGCCTCGACGCCCGAAAAGGGCCGGGTTGCCCGCAACGCAGGCGCGCAGGCCAGCGCAACGTATGACGAGGACTGGGTCGCCATTGCGCACGACTTCGCGCCGGGCGGCGTCGACGTGGCGTTCGATTCCGTCGGGACCACGCTCGGCGATTCGCTGAACTCCGTGCGCATCGGGGGGCGGGTCGTCTTCTTTGGAATGGCTGGCGGCAAGCCCGAGCCGATGGATCCTGCGCAGCTCATGGAGGGATCGAAGTCGATTACGGGAGGCGACCTGTGGAACGTCCTGCGCACCTCGAAGGATCGACGCGAACGTGCCGGGGAGCTGTTCGACAGCGTGCGCGCGGGTTCGCTCAAGGTCGCGATCGATTCGTGCTTCGCGCTCGCCGACGGCGCGGCCGCGCACCGGCACCTGGAAAGCCGGCGAGCACTGGGCAAGATCCTGCTGCTGCCGTAGTTCGGTGTCCCGGAATTCGCGGTGCAGACGCGATGCCCGACTACATCGATCCCGACTTCATCAATTGCGAAATTATCGGCTTGCCCTCTCCCCACTGGCGGGGAGAGGGTGCCCGCAGGGCGGCTGAGGGGCTGGCGGGCCTCGCGTGATCGCAGTCGCCCCCTGATCCGGCGCTGCGCATCGAATGCGAAATTTTGCACTCCCGCAGCAAGCAGTCGTTCACAGGTTCGGAAGCGCCTTCAATGTGGTGGAAGGTCCGCGCTCGACGAGTCAGGCAACGGCCAACGCAGCCTGCTCGTCGGGATCGAGCGGTCGCCAGGCGCCCTTGGCGAGATTTCCGAGTTGCAGCGGACCGATCGCGGTGCGGACAAGCCTCAGCACGCCGAGGTCCGATGCCGCCAGCATGCGGCGGATCTGGCGATTGCGGCCGCCGTGCAGGACGACCTCGAGCCACGCGGTCCTGCCGCCACTGCGCAGGGTTTCGATCGAGTGCGCGCGCAGACACTCGCCCGCATCCGTCACGCCGCATCGAAGCGCGTCGAGCTCGCCGGGCGTCGGCACGCGCGCGACTTGCACATGATAGGTTTTCGCCACGTCCGGGTCGGGCCGCATAACGCCGGCCGCCCAGGTCGTGTCATTGGAAAACAGCAGCAGGCCCTCGCTTGCCCGATCGAGCCGCCCGATCGGGGAAACCCAGGGCAGCGCGGCATTCTCGAGGCACCGGTACACGGTGTCGCGCGAGTGCTCGTCGCGCGTCGTGACAATGAGTCCGCGCGGCTTGTTGACCGCGATGTAGTGCAGTTCCGCGCGCTCGAGCAGCACGCCGTCGACGCGGATCCGGCGCCGCGCTGTCGCATCCACGGGAAACTCGGGATCGAGGACCCGCCGGCCATCGACCTCGACGCGCCCCGCGCGCACCCAGTCCGCCGCCGTCGTACGCGAGCAGAGACCGGCCTTGCTGAGGATTCGAGCGACGCCGTGCCTCGCTGAACCCCGGGCCGCCCCTCGAGAACTTCGCGGGAAATCTCCGATCCGCATGCCGTCATGGTATCGGGACGGTGCCGGGGCCTGGCCGAAAGCCTGCCGACCGCCCGCCTTCGCGCGGAACGTCCGTCGCATGACTTGCGCGCGCCCGCTCCGCTCTCCAAGATTCAGCGCCTCGCGCGCCGGGCGCTGTCGCCGGTCCGCCGGCAGACGCGGGACGCGGGACGCCAACGCAGGGTTCGTGACTTGCGCGATGCAGCTCTCGAAGTTCAGCTCCGCTTCACATTGAAGTCACGACCCACAGGCCAACCTGTTCACATGAATTCCAATCTAGCGGATGCGGTGTCCCACGCTGGCGCGTCGGAGCCTTTCGACGTGGACAGCGATCCTCGCGGGGAAACGGCGGCGATGAACCGGATCAGCGTCGCGACCCCGACCGCTCCACATGCCCTGCCGCTTTGGCGCCGGGCGCTGCTGGCCCTTGTGCGCTGGTTCGATTCGGGCGTCGCGCAGGAGCGCCACGAACAGGCGGCGGCAGCGAGCGACACGCGCATAGCGTTCCTGCGGGTATTGCCGTTCGCCTTGATGCACCTCATGTGCCTCGGAGTGATCTGGGTGGGTTTCTCGTGGTTTGCGTTCTGGACCGCGGCGGTGCTTTACGCGGTGCGCATGTTCGCGATCACCGGCTTCTATCACCGCTATTTCTCCCACAAGTCCTTCCGCACATCGCGTCCGGTGCAGTTCGTTTTCGGAGTGCTGGGCGCGTCCTGCGTGCAGCGCGGGCCGCTCTGGTGGGCGGCGCATCACCGCAACCACCACCGCCATGCCGACACCTCGCTGGACGTCCATTCGCCAGGGCTGCGCGGATTCTTCTGGAGCCACATGGGCTGGTTCCTCACCGACGCGGGCTTTCGCACCGACCACGAGTCGGTTCCCGATCTGGCGAAATTTCCCGAACTCAGGTGGCTCGACCGACTGGACACGCTGGTGCCAATCGCGCTGGCAACGGGCCTGTTCGTGCTGGGCGAGATCCTCGAACGCACGGCGCCCGCGCTTGGAACCAGCGGACCGCAACTCCTCATCTGGGGGTTCTTCATCTCGACCATCGTGCTGTTCCATTGCGCCGTGACCATCAACTCGCTGGCGCACATGTACGGCTCGCGCCGGTTCGATACGCGTGACGACAGCCGCAACAACTGGCTGTTGGCGGTCGTCACCTTCGGTGAGGGCTGGCACAACAACCATCACTTCTTTCCGGGCTCAGCTCGCCAGGGTTTCCGCTGGTGGGAGTTTGATCTCACGTACTACCTGCTGCGCGTGCTCGCCGCGCTCGGCATCGTGTGGGATCTCAAACCCGTACCGGCGTACGCGCGCAACGCGGCGTCGCGCTGACGCCGGAGTCGATCATGCGAATCGCCGTCGTCGGCTCGGGAATCGCGGGCCTTGCCAGCGCGTGGTTGCTGGGGGCCCAGCATGAGGTCGTCCTGTTCGAGGCGGATGCGCGTCTCGGCGGCCATACCGATACGCATGTGGTGCGCACCGCGAGCGGCGAGTGGCGCGTCGACTCGGGATTCATTGTCTGCAATCGCGTGCATTACCCGCTGCTGCTGCGCATGTTCGACGATCTCGGCGTCGAGACGCAGCCGACGACGATGACGTTCTCTGCGCAGGACGAGTTGCGCCGACGCGAGTACAACGCCGGCAGTCTTGCGGGGCTGTTGTTCCAGCCGCGGAACCTGGTCGCGCCGTGGTTCTGGCGCATGCTCGCCGACATCGCGCGCTTCTATCGCGAGGCGCCCAAGCTGCTCGATCGCGCCGACGCCGGACCCACGCTTGGCGAGTTCCTGGCGGCGGGAGGCTACTCCGACGTATTTCGCGACCAGCACCTGGTGCCGATGGCGTCGGCGCTTTGGTCCACGCCCGCAGCGCGGGTGCCGGAGTTCCCGGCACGCTACCTCGCGCAGTTCATGGCCAATCATTCAATGCTGCAGATCACCGGTCGACCGCAGTGGCTCGCCGTGGTGGGCGGTTCCTCGCGCTACATCGATGCATTGCGTAGCCGGTGGCGCGTCGAGGCAAGGCTCGCGGACGCGGTGCGCTCGGTTCACCGCGAGGCCGACGGCGTGCGCATCGAAAGCTCGTCGGGTAATCATCGGTTCGATCACGTGGTCATGGCCTGCCACGGGGACCAGGCGCTGGGGCTGCTGGGCGATCCCTCCCCTCGGGAACGCGAGATTCTCGGCGCGTTCGAATTCCAGGAGAACGAAACACTGCTGCACACCGACATCCGCCTGCTGCCTCGCAACCGCCGGCTGTGGGCTGCCTGGAACGCGCACATTCCCGCCGATCCGGAAGCCGCCTGCAGCGTCACGTACTGCATGAACATCCTCCAGTCCCTGCCTGCTCCCGAGACCTTCTGCGTGACGCTCAATCGCAGCGAGGCGGTCGACCCCTCGCGCGTGCTGGCGCGGCGCGCCTACACGCACCCGCTCTACACGCAGGCAACCGTGGCTGCACAATCGCGCATGGAAGAGCTGCAAAACGTCAACGCCACTTCGTACGCGGGAGCGTATCTCGGGTGGGGCTTTCACGAAGACGGGATGCGCAGCGCGGTGGCGGTCGCGAACCGGCTCGGCGTGTCATGGCCGTGACGCGCCGGCTGGCCACCTCGCCGGG
>JBGTIG010000336.1:0-2949 GCA_041745755.1 Lysobacterales bacterium | reverse complement strand
CAGCGCTGCGCCGCCGGCTGCGGGCACACGTGCGATGGCCAACGCCAACGCGGAAGCCCGAGCGAAATCGTGGGCGCGCGCGCAAGCGTTCGCCCGCGCCAACCGCAACGGCTACGCACTCGTCCGCAAAGGTCAGGAAGGCTTCTCGATGTCTGGCGACCTCGAGGACGTCGAGGAGATCCGCGCGGTGCGCCGCGGCGTCGACAGCGACTTCCTGTGGTTCCGCCGCGATGGCGAGGGCTACATCGTGCGCGATCCCGTTCTGCTCGAGCGAGCCGAGTCGGCCTGGGCGCCGCTGCGACCGCTCGAAACCGAGATGGAGAGGCTGCAGGCGCAGCTTCGCCCGCACGAGGCCCGCGTGCAGGCGCTCGCCGCCCGTACGGAAGCGTTCGAGCCTCGCGATCCCGACGCCGATGCGGGGGTGCGCGAGGCCGCCAAGGCGATGGAGGCGCTCGCCAAGCAGATGGAGGCGATCGCCATGCAACAGGTGGCGCTGTCGTTCCGATCCACGAACGCCGAAGGCGTGGATGGCGTGGCGCTGCGCAAGGAGCTCGAGGTGCTGTCCGAACGGCAGGCGGCACTGAGCGGGCAGATGGACGCGCACGCAGAGGTTCTGGATGCCGCCGCCCGTCGCGTCGAAGCCCAGGCCGCGCCAATGGAGAAGCTCGGTCGCGAGATGGAAGAAGCCGCCCGACCGATGGAGCCGATCGGCAGGAAGATGGAAGCCGTCGGCAAGCGCATCGAAGTGCAGGCTGCCGCTTCCGACCGCCAGGTGCGCACGGTGATCGACGAGGCCGTGCGCCGCGGGCTCGCGGTCAAGGCACCCGTGCAGGGCTGACTTTTACCTGTCCTGCCCGCCGTCCGCGATGGAGGACTTCGCGGATTACGTCCATGGTTCGACCCTTCGACGTGCTCAGGGTCACCACAAGCGGAATCTTGTAATTCACCACGAACGGAATTTTTCGTTCCGCGCGAGCGGAGCGCGTTGGGTCAGGGTGTCCGTGCAGGGCTAACTTCAACCTGTGCTGCGCGTCGTCCGCGATCCAGGGCTTCGCGGATTCCGTCCATGGTTCGACCCTTCGTCAAGCTCAGGGTCACCACGAACGGAATCTTGCAATTCCCCACAAACGGAATTTTTCGTTCCGCGCGAGCGGAGCGCGTTGGGTCAGGGAGCCCGTGCAGGGCTGACTTTTACCTGTCCTACCCGCCGTCCGCGATGGAGGACTTCGCGGATTCCGTCCATGGTTCGACGAGCTCACCACGAACGGAATCTTGCAATTCCCCCCGAACGGAATCTTGTAATTCCCCACGAACGGAATCTTTCGTTCCGCGCGAGCGGAGCACGTTTGCTTACGGTGCAGGGGATCTTTCTGTTCCGTGTGGGCAAGTGGCGTCAGGTAGATTTTGGAAGCGCGGTAGGGTGGAATATGAAGCGGGCGAAAATGTACCTGACCCAGTTTGACCCGACCCACTTGCCCCGCGCACTCGAAGGGACGCGACGCACCGCGAACGCGACCCATCTGAGCCCGCCGTTCACAACGCACTCCGCAACGCCTCGAATCTTCACAGCACGGTTGTGAGCGGCTTTCCGATCATGTTCCACGTCCACATCACTCCCACGGTCAGCACGATCACGGCCGTGTAGAGTGTGAAGTGCATTCGTCGCCAGAAGCTCCAGCCGGACGAACGCCAGATGGGTACAAGAGCGATGAGCTGCACGACGGCGAGCGCCGCCACGATCATGCTGAGCGTGAGCACGAAGGTCGCCGCGAGCGGGGGATAGAGCGCCTCCCCGGACTGGATCCTGACAGGCTCGAAGTCGGCGATCACGCTCGTCAGCCATACCACTGACGCAGCCAGCGCCAGCCAAACGCTGGCGACCAGCGGAGGCAACCAGCGCAGGCGCCGGCCCCAGCGGTTGACGGTAAGCGGGCGGCCCCAGCGCCACCACGCGCCCAGCAGCGTCGTGATCGAGAGCAGCACCGAGATCCCGAAGAGCAGATAGAACTCGGACGAGGATTGCAGCGGGCCGATACGGTCCATGGTCTGGATGGCCCAGCCACTCACCCGATATATGCGGCCCTCGCCGTCTCGATACGCCTTGATCCGCTCGCCGCGCGTGTCCATCCAGATGTCTTTGCCGAGCGGTACGTAGCGTCGATTCTGGTTGCCGGTGGACATCACGACGCTTCCATCCTTGTTCGGCGTGATGATCACGTCCAGGCCTATATCGGCGAAGCGTTCCGCGCGCGAGAACGTGCGCCGGTTTGCGCTGTACTTGCCGGCCAGCTCCTTCGCGCCCTTGCCATCGACGGGCGTGGGCAACGCCAGGGCGTCGAACATCTTTCCTTCCGCGCGCAGCACCAGCATGCGCGGCAGGGCACGCCCATCACTCCATCCGCTGCGCGAGTTGACGGCGAGGAACACGCCCATGCCGAGCTCGGGAATCAACTTCATAGTGGCGGTGAAGCTGGAACCGCCTTCGTGCCCCATGGCCGGATAGCCGGCGATGTGCTGGTGCCGGAAGCCGCCGACGAAATCATCCGCGCCCTCTCGATCGTTGAACACGCGTTGCTGGAATGCGTCCCAGGTCTTTTGCGAAACGAGGCGGCCGCCGGGGTATTGCGTACCGTTGAGCAGCGCGCGCATGTAGGTGGCGGCATCGCGCGCGTCGAGCGCGGCGGAGCCCATCGCGTAGGCCGGCTCGAATCCGAGGTAGCGCTGCGCTTCGGGCAGGCCTTTGTTCATTCGGTAGGCCGTCGCCATGCGCGCGTCGAGCGCGGGCGGATTGAGCGGCTTCGGCATGATCGAGGCTGGATCGTGCAAGGTCGTGGAGACCATCCCCAGCGGATCGAGGATGCGCTGCTGCACGAACACGTCGTAGGGCTGGCCGCCCACATTCTCAACGATCAGCGCAGCAAGTACGGAACCCCAGTTGGTGTAGGCGGT
>JBGTIG010000335.1:0-1574 GCA_041745755.1 Lysobacterales bacterium | reverse complement strand
GCAGCGCGCGGGCGACACGGTGCGGGTCAACGTGCAGGTGATTGATGGCGCCAGCGATGTGCACCTGTGGGCGGAGAACTACGACCGGGCGCTGACCACCGAGACGATCTTCGAGATTCAGGCCGACATCGCCCAGGCCGTCGCGAGTGCGCTCGAGGTAGTGCTCAGTCCGGCGGAAAACAATGCGCTTCGCGCCGGCTCGACCAAGAGCCTGCCAGCCTATGAGGCCTTTCTGCGCGGCAAGCTGCTTTCTGCCGCGGTCTCCATCTCGGCCGAAAAATCGGAGGAGGCGATCGCTGCCTTCGATCGCGCCATTGCGCTCGATCCGGACTTCGCCGAGGCCTACGCGCGGAAAGCGCAGATCCAGTTGTTGAGTTACTGGCTGGCAGTCGGACCGCGCTCGTTGCGCGAGGATGCTCGCGAGAGCGTCGCGCAGGCTGAGCGGCTGGCACCCGACAGTATCGAGACGCGATTCGCCCAGGCCATCGAGTACTACTACGCGCAACTCGACTTCGCGCGTGCGGACAGCAAGCTGAAGTCGATCCTGGCGCAGGTGCCGGACCACGCCGAGGCGTGGGAATACAGCGCCCTGGTAGCTCGGCGCGATGGTCGCTTCGAGGACTCCATCGCGGCTTTCGAGCACGCGCTGTCGATCGATCCGCAAGCGGGGGATGCCATCGAGTCGCTGTTCGAGATGATGGCCGCTGTCCGCGGTGACTTCGAAGCGGCTGCAGCGTTGTTGAGTCGAGCCCGAGCGTTGGGCACGGGCCGCCAGGTGCGCGAAATCTGGTTGCACGAATGGAGTGGCGATCTCGACGCGGCCTGGGCGGCAGTCGATGGGCCGGTAACCACGTTCATCGCAGCGCCGGCCCGGATCGCCATCGCCTCGCGCGACGCGAAGCGGATCGAATACGCATTGTCGCCGGCCCTCTGGCCCGAAGCGCAGCGCGGCCCCGGCGATTTTCCCGAGGCCTACGCGATGGTGAAGGCCGAGTCCCTGCTGGTCATGGGCCGGCAGGAAGAGGCCGATCAGCTGTTGGCGGAGATCAAGTCGCGCATGGCGCAGCGCAGCGCCCCTTATCCATCGCGTTGGCTGGCGAATGCCTATTACCAGCCCTGCGACCTGCCCGGCATGCTGGGTGATCTCGAAGGTGTGCGCGCGACCGAAGCCGACTATCTGAAGAATGCGCCGCGTGATGTCTGGGGCTCCCGCAGGACGCTCCTCCTGCTGGCCACGGCGTTTGCACGCGCTGGCGATCCCGAACGCGCGATGCATTACCTGGAGAACCTGGTCGGAATTTTCGGCCCGCAATCCTACCTCTGGATTTCGGTGGTGCCGGGACTGGACTCGGTGCGTGACCATCACCGCTACCGGGCGCTGGAACGCGGCTTCCAATCCTGGTCTAAGGCCAAAAAGGGTGGGTAGGCTCTTCGCCGAACTCAAGCGCCGCAACGTCATCCGCATGGCCGGGTTGTACCTGGTCGGTGCGTGGCTGATCGTGCAGGTGGCAGAGACGCTGTTGCCCGTTTTCGGCACGCCGGAGTGGGTGTTGAAGACGCTGATCCTGCTGCTC
>JBGTIG010000334.1:0-6248 GCA_041745755.1 Lysobacterales bacterium | reverse complement strand
CTTGGGGTCCATGCTGGTCTGCATCGCCGTTGCGATCTGGCGCGCGAGATCCTCCTGGATCTCGATCATGTCGGCCACTTCGCGATCGTAGTTCTGCGACCACACGTGGAAGCCGTCGGCGGCGCGGATGAGTTGCGCGGTAACACGGATACGTTGCGGAGTGCTGCGTACCGATCCCTCGAGCACGTGCGCCACACCGAGTTCGGCAGCGATTTTCGGAATACCGAGCGTGCTGCCCTTGTAGCGGAACGACGACGTGCGGGCACTCACGCGCAGATCCGGCGTGCGGGTCAGCGCGTTGAGGATCTCCTCGCTCAGGCCATCGGCGAACCACTGCTGATCGCCGCCGGGACTGAAGTCGGAAAACGGCAGCACGGCGATGGTCTTGCTGTCGGCAGCGATGGGCACGGGGACGGAAAGGGGGTCAGAGTCACCTTCCGGACTCTCCGACTTCGCCTGCAGCGTATCGCCTGAGCCGGAAACTGACTCTGACCCCCTTTCCTTTTCGCCGCGTAGCCAGAAACGGTCCGCCGCAAACAGCGCGACCACCGCAAGCAAGCCGATCACGATCATGCGATCCATGCGCCGCGCGGTCTTTGGTGCGATCGATTGCTCCGGCGGCACTTCGTCATCGCGCTTGAGTCCGCCGGGTGTCAACTCGAACACCCACGAGAACACCAGCGCGGGCACGAAGCCCAACGCCAACACGATCACGATCGCGCGCGCCACCCAGTCCGGCACCGCGAACATCGGCAGCACGGTGCCAGCCACTTGCACGAGTAGCCACGCACCGACCAGGTACAGCCCCGCCATGCGGATGACGTTGCGGCGTCGGAGTTCGCTGAGAAAGTTATTCATCGGGTTGGTTCGCCGCCCAGGCTTCGTAGGCGGACTTCATCGCCAGATAGCGCGGGTGCTTGCGCAGGGAGTCGAGGCCGGGGTGGATCGAGAAGCGAAGCCAGGAGGCGGGACCGAAGGCCTGGGCAATGGCGTCGAGGTAATGCAGGGCTCGGTCCGGGTCGCCGGCACGCGCAAACGCGATGGCGAGCGCGTACTGGTAGTCACGCCCACCCCAGGCGTCTTTGGGTGCGTTCTCCCGATAGTGGCGTTCGGCAGCGCGCACGCCTTCCAGATCGCCGAGCATCCCGGGCAGATCGCTGGGCAAGTAGTAGCCGTTTTGCGACCAGCCACCGGGATAAGGATCGGGCCGCGACTGCAGGCGCGCGTGGATTTCGGCAAGCAGGCGCATGGCTTCATCGCGCTTGCCGGTGACCAGAAGTGCCTCGGCCTGCGCCATCGCATAGGTCTCGGCAAAATCAGGCGGGCTGCGGCGATCCTCCGGCCACAATGTGGGGGACAGCGACAAAGCGATACGGACAGGATCTCGCGTCAGGATCGCAGCCCGAAACGGAGTCACCGCAAGCGTCCCGTCCGGCCCGTCGATGGCCGCCCACGCACCTTCCGCATCACCCTGTGATTCGCGGAAAAGCATGGTGTACGAACGGACATCGGCACTCAGCCCGCGCGCCTGTTGCAGCGTGTGCGCGGCTTGCCCTGCCTGGCCCAGGACCGCTTGCGTGTCGGCCAGCGCACCCAGCGCTTCCAGGTTGACGGGATCGATCTCAAGCGATCGCCGCAAGGCTGCGAGGGACTCCTCGAAGCGTCCATCACGGCGCGCGACAAAGGCGCGCAGCATCCAGGCCTCGGCGTTGTCCGGCACGCGCTTGAGCACGCGCTCGAGCACCGCATCGGCGCGGGCGTAGTCGAGTTGTCCCCAGTAGTGATAGTAGGCCTCCGCCAGCAACGTCTCGATCGCTTCGGGCGCCAACCGCTGCGCCTGCGCCAGGCTGGTCCGCGCTGCGTCGCGTTGCGATCTCGGCCCCAGCGCGAACCAGAAGCCCGTGAGTTGCGCGCGGGCCTTCCTCGCATAGGCGTCGGCGAATCCGGGGTCGAGTTCGATCGCGTGGTCAAAGGCCGTGATCGCATCCCGCAACCGCTGCTCCGTCACCCCGTCGACGTTCGACAGCAACTTGCCGCGCAGGAAGGACTCGTAGGCCTTCAAGTTGGCGGTCGAACCAGCGGCCAGCGCGCCGGCCTCGGCCGGACTCAAGACCACCTGCATCGCCTTGGCCACGGCCTGGGCGATCTCCGCCTGAATGGTGAAGATGGTTTCGGTACTCAGGGCGCGATCATAGTTTTCCGCCCACAGGTGCACGTCGCTGACGCCGTCGATCAACTGCACATTGACCCGAACCTGATCGCCTGCGCGCTGCACCGCGCCCTCCAGCACCACGGCTGCGCCCAGCTCACGTGCGATTTCCGGAATCGATTGCTTCGAGTCCTGATAGCGCATCATCGAAGTGCGCGAGATCACGCGCAGCGCGGCGATCTTCGACAGCTGCGTGAGTAGATCGTCATGGATTCCTTCGGCAAAGAACGCGTCTTCCGGGAGCGCACTGCGGTTGCGGAACGGCAGCACGGCGACGAGACGATTCCCGCTTCCGGTTGCCACGGCCGTGAGCGTTCCGGCGGGCTTCGTCGCGCCTTCAACTATTGCGGGGCCGGTTGGCACGACCGCATCGCGAGGCCAGAAGCGATCAGCCGCGATCAGTGCCACCACCGCGATCAGTCCGAGGATCGTCAACTGATCCAGCCGGCGTGCCGTGCGTGGCCCGACCGAATCTTCGGGTGCCACCTCGGCATCGCGCTTCAATCCATCCGGCGTGAGTTCGAACACCCAGGAAAACACCAGCATCGGCAGGAAACCGAGCGCGAGCAGCAGCACCAGTGACTTCAGCACCCAGCCCGGCGTGTCGTACAGCGGCAGCAAAGTCTCCGCGACCTGCACGATCAGCCACGCGCCGACCAGATACAGCCCGGCCATGCGGATGACGTTGCGACGCTTGAGTTCGCTGAAGAAACTCATGGCCGCTCCGGGCAGGAAAGATGCCGACCCGCCGGGCCATCGACCGGGCGACAGCCGCGCGGGTAGCCGTGGCTGTCCCAGTACTCGACGCGGCCTTCCTCCTGCATCAAGCGGAAAAAGCGGGGATCCTCGAGCAGCCATTGCATCGCCGGCAGCCAGGCGGACATGACAATGATCCACGGGGTGCTTTTGCCTCGCTCCACCAGCTCGAAGGCGAAGTCGGCATTGCCGAACATCAACGAGGCGCGCATCGCAAACTCGAAGTCCTTCTCACTCCGAGGCAAGGCATCGACGAAGGCCTGGCGCCCCGATGTCATTTCCAGCAATTCAATCACGCGCGAAGTCCGCTTGTGCTCGTAGTCGAGGCGATCTCCCAGGCTCGGCAAGGTGGCGGTCAACAGGTCGATCGCCGCCTGCGGATCGCCGGCATGAAGCCTGTCGATGGCGACGAGTTCGACGCAGAAAACCAGGCCACTCAGCTTCGCCGATTGAGCGACCAGCGCGCGGGCCTGCTCGTCACGCCCTTCAATGGCGTGGACAACACCCAGGTAGCCGTTGTTGATGCCGACCATGGGATCGGCCTGGTGCGCGCTTTCCAGCAACCGCAGGGCTCGATCCATGTCCCCAAGCTGGATCCAGTTCAGTGCCAGCCACAGCTTGGGCGTGGTGTCGGGCGACGGTATGGCGGCGGCGCGTTCGAACAGGCCGATGCTCTCGGCGATTCGTCCTGCCGCGTTTGACTTCTCGATGATCTGGCCCTTCACCGCGAGGGCGATGGGTAAATCGGGCTTCAGAGCGATCGCCTGCTCCACCGCTTGCCCAGCCAGCTGCGCCATCTCATCGCGGTTGTTGCTGGTTTGGTAGCCACTGGTAGCCAATACGCTGGAAGTGGCCGCGAGAAACGCCCAGGCATCCGCGAACTGCGGATCGCGCTCGACCGCGAAGCGAAGGTCTTCCACCGCCGCGTCGAGTTCGGAACGCTGGTAGAAGCGCGAGCGACCGTGCAGGTAGCGCTGATAGGCGGCCATATCGCGGGTGGGTGCATCCACCTTGACCTGCTGCGCGCCGAGGATGTCTTTCAACGCAGCGGTGATGGCACCGGCGATCTCTTCCTGGACCTTGAAGATGTCGTCGAGATCGCGCTGGTAGGTCTGCGTCCACAGGTGCGCGTCGCTGCCGGCCTCGATCAGCTGCGCGGTGATCCGCACGCGGTTGCCCTGCTTGCGCACCGATCCCTCCAGCACGTGATGCACGTCGAGCTGGCGGGCGATTTCCGGTATCGGCGTGTCCTTGCCCTTGAACGAGAACGCCGACGTTCGTGAGGCGACCTTGAGACCTTCAATGCCGGCAAGAATGTTGAGCAACTCTTCCGACATGCCATCGGCGAAGAACTCGTTCTCCGGATCCGAACTCATATTGACGAAGGGCAGCACGGCGATGGACCGCCGGTCGACTTGCGTGGCCGTGGCGGTTGCGGCAGCAGTCTCGGCAGGTGTCGGAGTCGGTGGCTCGCCGGATGGCGCCTGCTGTGCCGCGGGCGCTGGCGGTGGCGATTGCCGTGGCCAGAACCTGTCGGCAGCAACCAGGGCGATCAACACCAGCAGCCCGCCGAATATCAGCCGATCCATTCGCTGCGCGGTCCGCGGTGCGATCGACTGCTCTGGCGTCACTTCGCCATCGCGCTTGAGCCCATCGGGCGTCAATTCGAACGCCCAGGAGAACACCAGCGCCGGGATAAAGCCCATGGCCAGCAGCACCACCAGCGTCTGCAGCACCCACTCGGGGGTATGGAAAATCGGCAGCAGCGTCTCACCAATCTGCACCAGCAACCACGCACCGACCAAATACAGCCCCGCCATGCGGATGACATTGCGGCGCTTGAGTTCGGCGAAGAGGCTACCCACCGTTTTTGGCCTTCGACCAGGATTGGAAGCCGCGTTCCAGCGCCCGGTAGCGGGGATGGTCGCGCACTGAATCCAGGCCCGGCGCCACCGAAATCCAGAGGTAGATTTGCGGGCCGAAAATACCGACCAGCTTCTCAAGGTAATGCATGGCGCGTTCGGGATCGCCAGCGCGTGCAAACGCCGTCGCCAGCAGGAGGAGCGTCCTGCGGGAACCCCAGACATCACGCGGCGCATTCTTCAGATAGTCGGCTTCGGCCGCGCGCACGCCTTGCAGATCACCCAGCATGCCGGGCAGGTCGCAGGGCTGGTAATAGGCATTTGCCAGCCAGCGTGAGGGATAGGGATCGCTGCGCCGCGCGAGGCGCGCCTTGATCTCCCCAAGCAGCTGATCGGCCTCTTCCTGGCGGCCCATGACCAGCAGGGATTCGGCCTTGACCATCGCGTAGGCCTCGGGAAAATCGCCGGGGCCGCGCTGCGCTTCGGGCCAGATGGCAGGCGACAGTGCGTATTCGATCCGCTTCGCGTCGCGCGAGGCGATGGCGATCCGGGCCGGCGCTGCGATGAATGTGGTCACCGGCCCATCGACTGCCGCCCAGGCCGCGTCGAGATCGCCACTCCATTCGTGCAACCAGATTTCGCGCACCTGGCGACCCGTGCCCAACGCTCGGGCTCGACTCAACAACGCTGCAGCCGCTTCGAAGTCACCGCGGACAATGGCCATCATCTCGAACAGCGACTCGATGGCATCCGCCGATTGCGGATCGATCGACAGCGCGTGCTCGAAAGCCGCGATGGAGTCCTCGAAGCGCCCATCGCGCCGGGCCACCAAGGCGCTGTACTCCCACGCCTCGGCGTGGTCTGGCACCTGCGCCAGGATCGACTTGAGCGTGGCGTCAGCGCGCGCGAAATCGAGTTGCGCGTAGTAGTACTCGATGGCCTGGGCGAATCGCGTCTCGATACTGTCGGGTGCCAGCCGCTCAGCCTGCGCGACGCTCTCGCGAGCATCCTCGCGCAACGAGCGCGGACCGACGGCCAGCCAGTAACTCAACAACTGGATCTGCGCTTTCCGAGCGTAGGCCTCGGCGAAGTCCGGATCGAGCGCGATGGCGCGATCGAAGGCAGCGATCGCCTCCTCCGATTTTTCGGCCGAGATGGAGACCGCGGCAGAAAGCAGCTTGCCGCGCAGAAAGGCCTCGTAGGCTGGCAGGCTCTTGGTCGAGCCGGCCCGAAGCGCATTGTTTTCCGCAGGACTGAGCACGACTTGCAGCGCACTCGCCACGGCCTGGGCGATGTCGGCCTGAATCTCGAAGATCGTCTCGGTGGTCAGCGCCCGGTCGTAGTTCTCCGCCCACAGGTGCACATCGCTGGCGCCATCAATCACCTGCACGTTGACCCGCACCGTGTCGCCCGCGCGCTGC
>JBGTIG010000333.1:0-13861 GCA_041745755.1 Lysobacterales bacterium | reverse complement strand
CCTGGCCGGCCGGGTCGGCGGGCTTCGGCAGCGCGGCCACGCGCCTTGCATCCTGGATCGAGCGCGCGAGCGGGGGCCGCCTGCGTATCGAGGTATTCGGCGGCGGCGAACGCGTGGCGCCTTTCGAGGTATTCGACGCCGTGGCGACCGGTGGCGCCGAAATGGGGCATGGCGCCGCGCATTTCTGGCAGGACAAGTCCGCAGCGGCCCCGTTCTTCGCGACGGTTCCGTTCGGTCTCAATGCGCAGGAAATGAACGGCTGGCTGCACGCGGGCGGTGGCCTCGCGCTCTGGCGCGAGCTTTATGCGCAGCACGGGTTGATTCCGTTCGCGGCCGGCAACACCGGCATGGCGACCGCGGGCTGGTACAACCGCGAGATCACCTCGGTCGAGGACCTGCGCGGTCTGCGCATCCGCATGCCTGGCCTCGGCGGCGAAGTCCTGAAAAGTCTGGGAGCTATCCCGCAGCCACTGGCAGGCACCGGGTTGTTCGCAGCGTTCAAGTCCGGCGCGATCGACGCGGCCGAGTGGATCGGTCCGGGCGCCGATGCCACCCTAGGCCTGCACAGGCTCGCCCGATACTGTTACACCCCCGGCTGGCAGGAACCCGGCACCACGCTCGAGTGCGTGGTGGGCGAGGAGGCGTTCCAGGCACTGCCGGAGGATCTTCGAACGATCGTTGAGCTGGGTTGCGGCGCGATGAACGCGGCGCTGCTGGCCGAATTCACCACCCGCAATGCCGCCGCGATGTCGCGGCTCAAGCGCGAGCAGGGCGTCGTCTTCAGGCGATTGCCTGACTCGGTCCTCGACGCGCTCCGCCACGCGTCGGCGAAAGTGCTGGCCGACCTCGCGGCTACCGATCCCTTCGCCACCCGCGTACATGCCAGCTTCGTTGCCTACCGCGAAAGCGTTCGCGCCTGGCACGCGATCTCCGAAGTCTCGTTCTACCAGGCGCGGTCCTGATCCCGACCCCTGTCGCACAGCCCGCGGTTGGCGCAGAATCCTCTCCCGGCGGCCAAGCGAATGCGACTGGGTGAACCATGAGCGGCGACGACCCCGACCGAACCGAAGCCGGCAATCCCGGAGCCAGCGCCGGGGGCGATGATGCCGATCGCACGCGAGTGACCGGTCAACCGGGAGCGCCGCGCGCGCCACGCGCGGAGGACATCGCACCGACCCGGGTGACAGGGCAGCCAGGGGCGCCTCCGGATCCTGCCTTGAACCCGGAGCCGTTGCACCCTTCCGGATCCTCGACGTTCCCGCCGGGCGATCCTCCCTCGCGCGTCATGTCCATGCTCGGACGACGTATCGGCGTCTGGCAGATTGACGAACTCATCGGCCGCGGCGGCATGGGCGAAGTGTTTCTGGCGCATCGCGTGGGCGGCGAGTTCGAGCAGCGCGGCGCCATCAAGATCATGCGCGCGGAGCTCGTCGACACCGCGGCCGAACGTTTCAAGCGCGAGCGTCAGACGCTCGCCCGTCTCGACCATCCCGGCATAGCGCGCCTGGTCGACGGTGGCATCAGCGACGAGGGCTGGCCGTATCTGGTGATGGAGTACGTCGAGGGCATCACCATCGACCAGTACGCGCGCGGGCGCTCTGTGGCGGAGTGCGTCGAGCTCTGCGCCTCGATGTGCGACGCCGTGGCGTACGCCCACAGCCAGCTGGTCGTGCACTGCGACCTCAAGCCCGCCAACATCCTGGTGCGCAACGACGGCGTGGTGAAGCTGCTCGATTTCGGCATTGCGCGCCTGCTGGTCGAGGATGGCTCTTCCGCCCACACCGAGCTCGTCGCCTACACGCCGCAGTACGCGAGCCCCGAGCAGTTCCGCGGCGAACCACTGTCGGCGCTGAGCGACGTGTACTCGGTGGGCGTCATCCTGTTCGAGCTCTTGAGCGAGAAACTTCCGCACGCGTACTCGGACTCCACGCCTCTGGCCTTCGGGCTCAAGGTGATCAACGAGGAGCCGTCGCGACCCAGCGAACTGCTGAAAACGGCGAACCCGGCGCGCGCGCGCATCGTGCGCGGCGATCTCGATGACATCACGCTGAAGGCGCTGCGCAAGGAGCCGCAGGACCGCTACCGGACCGCGCTGCAGATCGGCACCGACCTCCGGCGCTACCAGCAGAAGCTGCCCGTGTCGGCAAGCTCGGGCAACCGCGCATACCGTGCCAGGCGTTTCGTCGCGCGGCACCGCTTCGGGCTCGCGGCGACAACGCTCGCGTTCGGGCTGCTCGTCGCCGGGCTGGTGATCGCGCTGACGCAGTATCGCGAAGCCGCCGAACAGCGCGTGCGCGCCGAGGCGCATCTCACCGCGTCGCGGGAGTTTACCCACGGATTGATCCACGACCTCTACGATGCCGTGGCGCAGATGCCGGGATCGCTCGCCGTACGCCGGCAGTTGATCGAGCGCTCGCTCCGGCATCTCGATCGCGTCGCCTCCGTGGACAGCCGCGAATCGGGGGTACTGCTCGACCTGGCCGAAGCCTACCGACGCACCGGCGATGTGCAGGGCAACCCCAACTACGCCAATCTTGGCGACATCACCGGTGCACTGGCCAGCTACGCGGCGGCGTCAGCGGCGCTCGACAAGGCCGCCACGCTCGGCGCCGACGCGCCGACGCTGCTCAAGCAGCGCGCGTTGCTCAGCCTCAACAACGCGCACGTCCTGTTCTGGACGTCGGATCAGGAGCGCGCCGATCGCGCCTTCGGCAATGCCCTTGCGCTGCTCGGCAAACTGCGCCAGTCGGACGGCGCAACCGAACTCAAGCTCGCGGAGGTGGAAGCGCGACTCGGCGTCGGCGACAGCCAGTTCTGGCAGGATCGCATCGATGTGGCCCTGACCACGTATGACACCGCATGCACGGCGCTCCGTGGCGAGCCGGAAACCGGGGAGTTTGGCGCCCAGGTCGCGCTTGCCCGCGCGCGCTGCCTGTTGCGCCGCGGCGATGCGCTGGCGTGGGTTGGCAAGCCGGTCGCATCGCTGGCGGACCTGACAGCTGCGCACAGCGCCGTGGAGAAGCTGATCCTGGCGGGATCTCCCCGCTACGAGTATCTGCAGACGCGCCTGACCCTGCTCATCAAGTTGGGCGAGCATCACGCGGAGGCCAGGGATTTCGCCGCCGCACAGACCCTGTTCGAGGAAGCGTCGAAGGAAGCGCAGGCCATGGCGGCAAGCGACGCCGAGGACATCCGGGCGCAACGCGCCGTGTACCTGACGACGCGCAAGCTCGGCGAGACGCTGGCCAACCAGCAGAAGTTCGATCAGGCCACCGTTTACCTTCGCAGCGCCGTACAGGCGGCGCGCGAACTGCTCGGGCAGCAACCCGGCAACGCGGAAGCGATCCGCGATCTCGGCAATGCATTGACGGAGGCCGGGCTCATCCACGTGCAGGCGAAACTCGAGGCCAACGCGGAGCCGTTCCTGCGTGAGGCGCTGGCGCTGCGCCGGGAGTCGTTGCAGCAAGCCGCCAACGCCACCAGCAAACGCGATCTCGCGATCGCGCTCGGCAATCTTGCCTACGTCGGCGAGGGCCAGCGCGATTCCAAGAGCTGCGAGCTGCTGCAGCAGGCCGACCAGGCATGGAGCAATCTGGTGCGCGACAAGCTCTCGCGGCCGGTCGACGATGCCACGCGCGCCGACATCATCGAGCGCCTCAAGCTCTGCCTGCCTGCATGAGGTGGATCGTGTCCATGTGGATCGTGTCGAAGTGAATCACGTCGATGTGAACCAGGTCGAGGAGCATTGTGCAGGACGCGCGCTGGCATCGGGCGCCAGGCGCCGTGGCCGCCAGGGCCCTGCATCGACCCCGACTGCCGGCGCTCACTCCCACTCGTAGAGCGTGTAGAAGACCGGGGCGACGCCATCGCTCTTGTCGTTGCGTTCGAGCCGACCGTCGCCGTCGATGTCGACGTATTCATAGGACAGGCCGCTCTCGCTGGTGACGCGCACGGACGTGATCTGGCCCGCGACGCGGTACTCCTCGATCACCAGGCCGCCTTCCTCGCGGATGCTGACGGTGGGGGCGATCCCGTCCGGACCCTGGACTTTCTCCGGCAACGGCAACTCGTCGCGCGGCGCCTTGATGGCCTCGGTGGCGGGCCCCTCGGCCACCTCCTGCGTCATCGCGGTTGTCGCCACCAGACCCGCCATGAGCAGCGTTGCTATCCATACCGCTCCGTTTCCCTGTGCACTGCTCATGCCGAACTCCGATGCGGCCACTTGCGGCCTTCCCGTGGAATCATAGCCAGCCGGTGGGCCCATGCCGGTAACGCAGGTTAAACGTGGAGTGCGGATGAACGCGAACGCGGCAACGAGGCTGGTGCTGATCGACGGCTCGTCGTACCTTTTCCGTGCGTTCCATGCGCTGCCACCCCTCACCAGCGCGCAGGGCGAACCCACGGGCGCCTTGTTCGGCGTGGTCAACATGCTGCGCGCGGTCCTGAAGGAGCGGCCGCACCGGGTGGCCTTCGTGCTCGATGCCAGCGGGCCCACGTTCCGCAACGAGCTCTACCCCGCGTACAAGGCCAACCGTCCGCCGATGCCCGAGGAGCTGAGGGCGCAGGTCGAGCCGATGATCGAAATCGTGCGCGCGCTCGGACTTCCGCTCCTGCGCGTCGCGGGCGTGGAGGCGGACGACGTGATCGGCACGCTGGCGCGACAGGGGCTGGGTTCCGCAATGGAGGTGACGATCTCCACCAGCGACAAGGATTTTGCGCAGCTGGTCGAACCCGGAATCACGCTGGTGAACACCATGACGGGCAACGTGCTCGACCGCGAGCGCGTCATCGAGAAGTTCGGCGTTCCGCCCGAGCGCATCGTCGACTATCTCGCGCTGGTCGGCGACACGGTCGACAACATTCCCGGTGTGGTCAAGTGCGGTCCGAAGACTGCGGCGAAGTGGCTTGCCGAGTTCGGCGATCTGGACGGTGTCATGGCCGGCGCGGCGGCAATGGGTGGCAAGATCGGCGAAAACCTGCGCGACGCGCTCGGCACGCTGCCGCTGGCACGCGAGCTCGCGACGATCCGCACCGATGTCGAGCTGCCGCAGACACTGGATTCGCTCACCCTGGGCGGGCGCGACATCGACGCACTGCGGGTGCTGTTCGCCCGTTTCGGGTTCACCCAGTCATTGCGCGAACTCGAAAGCGGGGCGGCTGGTGCCGGCGAAGCCACCGACCTCGCGGGCGCGATCGATCCGACTGCCGACGCGGCAGCCGGCATCAACGCGGCGAACACGGGAGCGGCGGAGATCGCGAGCGTCGATCGCGAGCGCTACGTCACGATCCTCGAACGAGCGCAGTTCGAGGCGTGGGTCGACAAGCTCGCGGCCGCCGACCTCTGGGCCTTCGACACCGAAACGACCAGCATCGATGCGCAGCGCGCCGAGATCGTGGGCGTCTCGTTCGCGACCTCCGAGAACGAGGCCGCCTACGTGCCACTCGCACACGACTATCCGGGAGCGCCACCGCAGCTCAGGCGCGAGGCGGTGCTGGCCCGCCTCAAGCCGCTGCTGGAGGACGCGGGCCAGCGCAAGGTCGCGCAGCACGGCAAGTACGACATCAACGTGCTCGCGCACTACGGCATCGAGGTCCGTGGCGTCGCCTTCGACACGATGCTCGAATCCTTCGTGCTGAACGCGGGCGCCAACCGTCACGATATGGACACCCTGGCGGCGCGCCATCTCGGCCATCGCACGATTGCCTACCATGAGGTCGCAGGCAAGGGAGCGCGACAGATTCCCTTCTCCGAAGTGGCGATCGACGACGCCACGCGCTATGCCGCGGAGGATGCCGACGTCACGCTGCGCCTGCATCACGCACTGTGGCCGCAGTTGTCGGCGCTTGCGGGACCCCGCTTCGTGTTCGAGAAGATCGAGATGCCGCTGGTGCCGGTGCTCGCGCGCATGGAGCGTACGGGTGTCCTGATCGATGGCGCGATGCTGGCGGCGCAGACGCGCGTGATGCGCAAGCGCATGACCGAGTTGATCGCGGCAGCCCACGAGGTCGCGGGTCACCCCTTCAGCCTCGATTCCCCGAAGCAGTTGCAAACCGTGCTGTTCGAGCGGCTGGGGCTCCCGATCACGCAGAAGACGCCGAGCGGCCAACCCTCCACCAACGAGGAGGCCCTGGCCGAAATCGCCGAGCTGCACGCCTTGCCGCGTCTGATCCTCGACTATCGGATGCTGGCGAAACTGGTGTCGACCTACACCGAGAAACTGCCCGCAGCCATCAACCCGCGCACCGGGCGCGTGCACACGAGCTATCACCAGGCGGGCGCCGCCACCGGACGCCTGGCCTCGTCGGATCCGAACCTGCAGAACATCCCGATCAAGAGCGAGGAGGGGCGACGCATCCGCCAGGCGTTCGTCGCGCCGCCGGGATTCGTGCTGATCGCGGCGGACTATTCGCAGATAGAGCTTCGGATCATGGCGCATCTCTCCGGCGATACGGGGCTGCTGGCCGCGTTCCGCGACGGCATCGACGTGCATCGGGCGACAGCGGCCGAGGTGTTCGATGTCGAGGCCTCGGCGGTCGATGCGAACCAGCGCCGCGCCGCCAAGGCGATCAACTTCGGACTCATGTACGGCATGGGTGCGCATGGCCTCGCACGCCAGATCGGCATCGAGCGCAAGCTCGCGCAGGAATACATGGACCGCTACTTCGGGCGCTATCCTGGCGTGCGCGACTTCATGGCCGCGACGCGCGAGCGGGCGCGTCGTGACGGCTACGTCGAAACGGTTTTCGGACGCCGTTTGCACCTCGACAGCATCCGCTCCCGCAACGCCTCGGCGCGCGCGGGTGCGGAGCGCGCGGCGATCAACGCACCGATGCAGGGCACTGCCGCCGACATCATCAAGCGGGCGATGATCGAGGTGGATGCGTGGCTGGACCCGAAGGACCCGACCGCTCCGAAGGCCCGCATGCTGATGCAGGTGCACGACGAACTCGTGCTGGAGGTGGCCGAAGGTTCGGTGGACGAGGTCCGCGAGGGCCTGCGTGCGCGAATGATGGCGGCAGCGTCGCTCAGGGTGCCGCTCGATGTGGACGTCGGCACGGGGCTCAACTGGCAGGAAGCGCATTGAGGCTCGGCACGGTAACGGAAAGTTAATGACGGCCTGGCGCAGTGCATCCGGCGGTCTTCAGGTCGCGCGCCGGCCCGCAATCACGTACTTGAACGCGAGCTAAATTATTTGCCGGACGGCGAAACTTTCGCTTCACGTGGCGAGTCGTACTTTCCGGATCGTGCAACACGATCCAGCACTCACCTCCCTGAGTGTGACCCAGGAAGCCGGTCCCTCCCCTGACCGGCTTCCATCCCCGCCCCGGGCGCTCCCCCCAAGCTCCCGGGGTTTTTTATGCCCCGGTTTCCGCCGGGCTTTCCCCGAGGCGGATTCCCGGCGTCCGACGGCGAACTCCCACGCGTCAATGCGGCGATCTCCTACGCCCCCGCCGTGGCCGACCGCGCAAAGTAGTCGCTCGGCCGATCTCGTCATGGGGAGTTGCGTAAATGATCCAGTTTGCACTTTCAGCTCGTCTCGGGCGCCGCTCGAACGCCCGCACAGGGGCCCTGCTGGTGGCCCTGTTTCTCACCTCCGCGCTGGTTTCTGCCGACGAAGACGGCCGTCACGATCGCCAGGACGACGACGCCCGATCCCGGCACCTGACCTTGCGCAAGTGCGTGGACCCTGCCGGGGGCATTGCCTTCCAGTCGGCTACCTGCGCCCCGCGGTCACGGGAGGCGTGGTCGCGCGAGGAAGAGCGGACGCCCGCGAGCACTCAGCCCGGCCCGCGCGGCAGTACCGACGGATCCGCAAGCTCGCGTCGCGTCACGGTCCTGCGGGCGTCGCCACGGAAAGGCCACGCGGCCAGACAATCCTCCCGGAGCGGGCAGTGCGAGGCCGCGCGGCGCAAGGCCGCCCGCAAACGCGATCTGGAGTGGAACCGGCTGGGATTCGACGACCTCAGCCGGCTCGATGCCTGGGTTGCCGAACGTTGCGATTGAAGCGGACTGGGCAGCGGCACTACCGCAACCGCGATGGCCGTCGGCATCAGTTGCGGCGCGCGGTGTCCACCTCGACCGCGGCCGCGGGCTCGACGCGGCTGGCGATGATCTTGAAAGCTCCGACGCGACTCGCGAGCGCCGGGCTCGCGCGCAGCAGTTCGATCGCGTCGCTCAGGATACGCGCACTTTCCACGGCCAGCACGTCGGCTTCCTCCTCGACGTCCGCCTCCGCATCTTCGCCCGCGCGCTGGTCGATCGCATCGAGGCCGTCGTCGGCAGTCAACGCCACGTCCCTCCGCGAAGTCCCCGCCTCCGCTCTCGCCTTTTCCCGCGCGACGCGGCGCGCCTCGACCTGGTCCCGCTCCGCGCGACGCTGGGATTCGAGCAGCGATACGCTGCGTGTCTCGCGCTGCGTGCGGTAATCGTCCAGGTCCTCCAGCCACCACTGGTATTCCTGATCGCGTGCGACGCGTGCAACATGCCGCACCTCGAGCTGCGGCACCAGCGCGGCAAAATCCCCGCGGCGCTCGTAACTGGCGGACGGGACCGAGGTCCAGGGCAACGCGTTGTCGTAGGAACTCTCGCCGAACTCGTCGGCGTTCCAGGTGTTCGGGAACGAGATGTCCGGCACCACGCCCTTGTGCTGCGTGCTGCCGCCATTGACGCGGAAGAACTGCGCCACCGTCAACTTCAGCTGGCCGTATGCCGGCTCGTCGTTGCGCGCCATCTGGTCCAGATCGAGCATGTTCTGCACGGTGCCCTTGCCGAACGTCGTCTCGCCGATGATGAGTCCGCGCCCGTAATCCTGCATTGCGGCCGCGAAAATCTCCGAGGCCGAGGCCGAGGCGCGATCCACCATCACTGCCAGCGGTCCATCCCATGCCACGCTCGGGTCATTGTCGCTTTCGACCGAGATCTTGCCGGTCGCCTCGCGCACCTGGACGACGGGCCCGCGGGGTATGAAGAGCCCGGTGAGCTGGGTCGCTTCGGCCAGCGAACCGCCACCGTTGCCGCGAAGATCGAGCACGATACCCGCGACGCCCTGGCCTTTCAGCGTCGTCAGCAAGCGGCGCACGTCGCGGGTGGAGGAACGGTACTCCGAGTCGCCCCGGCGCTGTCCCTCGAAGTCGTGATAGAAGGTGCCGAGCTCGATGAGACCGATCCTGCGCTTCGCGGGCCCTTCCCCGACTTCGATGATCTCGCTCTTGGCCGCCTGCTCCTCGAGCTTGATGCGGTCGCGCATAAGCGTCACGCGCATGGGCTTGCCGTCGGACCCGGAAGTCTTGGGCAACACGTCGATGCGCACCGCCGTGCCCTTCTGACCACGGATGAGCTTGACGACATCGTCGAGACGCCAGCCGATCACGTCGACCATCGATCCTGTCTCGCCCTGGCCGACCGCGAGCAGGCGATCGCCGTTCTTGATCTTTCCGCTCTGGTCGGCCGGCCCACCCTTGACGATGGTCTGGATCGCGGTGAACTCCTCGTCGCGCGTCAGTACCGCGCCTATCCCCTCGAGCGACAGGCTCATCTGCATGTTGAAGTTCTCGGACGCGAGCGGAGCGAGGTACCCCGTGTGCGGCTCGATCGACGTGGCGTAGGCGTTGAGGAAGCTCTGGAACACGTCCTCGCCGTTGACTTCATCGAGACGGCTCTCGAACGTCCGATAGCGCTTCGCGAGCAGCTCGCGGATTTCCTTGTCGCTGCGAACCACCGGCTTGGCGGGGGTCGCGATACCCGCGGCGTCGTTCGTCTTCGCGACGTCAGCGTCCACGGGCTTGGGCGCCAGGCGCAATCTCAACCAGTCGTTCTTGACGCGCTTGCGCCAGATGTCGTCGAGCTCGCCCGGCGACGCTGCCCAGCTGGCGTTCTTGCGATCGAAGGAATAATTCTCGGCAACGCCGAAGTCGAAGCCGCGCTCCAGCAGCGACTGCGCGTAGGCGTAGCGCTCGTGTGCGCGCGTCAGATAGACGCGGAAGATGTCGAAGGGCGCTTCGAGATCGCCTTTCAGCGCTTCCTCACCGTCGTAGATCGCATCGTCGAGCCGCGTGGCGTACCGCGTATTGAAGCGCGCGATGTCGCTCGCCAGGAACACGGTTCGATCGCCATCGAGCGACTTGAGGTAACGATCGAGTATGCGCTTCGACATGGCGTCGTCAAGCGGCATGCGGCGGTAGTGGAATCGCGTGAGGAAGCGGGTGGCGAACAGTGCCGCCTCGGCCTGGCTCCTGCTCATGTTCAGCGCGTCGCTGGCAACGGCGGGCTTCGCCTGACCGGCACCCGCAAGCAGCACGGACGTCGTCAGCATCAGGGCGATTACCCACGCATTCGTGTTGCGCACCACGGTCATCTTGGTCTCCCACCGGCGGCGCCGGTCATGAAACTCGCTGCGGATCTGCTACGGATACAACGGAGGACGGGCATCCTAGCGCGCGGATCGCCGTCCCCGCTGTACTCGATGCGTCAGGATCGGGTCGGAAGTCGGGCCAGAGCAACCGATCATCGGCAATGCGGTCGGCCGTCGCATCCCCCTTGAACGCTATCCGACCGCCGGACACGCCAATGGTTCTCGCCGCGGACTCACGAGGCCAGCCCCGCCGCGTGGGCCTGCTGGTCGGCGTGGTACGAGGATCGCACCATGGGTCCGGATGCAACGTGCTGGAAACCCAGCGTCATGCCGAAGTGTTCCAGCTCCGTGAATTCGTCCGGCGTCCAGTAACGCACCACGGGATGGTGATGCTTCGAGGGCTGCAGGTACTGTCCGATGGTCACCATGTCGACGTGGTGCGCCCTGAGATCACGCAGCGCCACACCGACTTCGGCCCGATCCTCGCCAAGGCCCAGCATGACTCCGGACTTGGTGGGTACACCGGGATGCCGGGATTTGAACTCCGCCAGCAGGCGCAGCGACCAGTCGTAGTCCGCGCCGGGCCGCACCTCGCGATAGCGCTCGCGCACGGTTTCGAGATTGTGGTTGAACACGTCCGGCGGATCGGCGCTGAGCGCGGCGAGGGCCCGTTCCATGCGCCCGCGGCCCCGGAAGTCCGGGGTGAGGATCTCGATGCGGATTGCCGGGCTCGCCGTGCGCACGGCGCGGATGCACGCGGCGAAATGCGCCGCGCCGCCGTCGGCGAGATCGTCGCGATCGACGGAGGTGATGACGACGTAACGCAGGCCCATGTCGGCGATCGCGTCGGCAAGCTTGGCGGGCTCCTCGGCATCGGGAGGCTTGGGTCTGCCGTGCGCGACGTCGCAGAAGGCGCACCGCCGGGTGCACACGTCGCCCAGCACCATGAACGTGGCGGTGCCCTTGTCGAAGCACTCGTGGATGTTGGGACAGGACGCTTCTTCACAGACGGTGACGAGGCGATTGGCGCGCAGGCGCGATTTCAGCTGCGCGACCGCATTGCCGGGGGGAATGCGCACGCGTATCCAGGGCGGCTTGCGGAGCAACGGCTGGCTGGCGTCGAAGGTGACGGCATTGCGCCCGATCTTGGCGTCACCGGTCTGCTTGAGACCGGGAACCAGCGCGCCCACTGGCGCGGGCGACGACAGCACCGTCAGCGGAATCGATTTGCCGGCTTGCAGGGTCATGAGTTGGCGCAAGTTCCGGTCGAGGGCGGAAGCGCCGGGGCATTCGACACGTCGAGGTCGAATTGCCGGGCGATCGATGCAACCAGCAGCGGCTTGACGGCTTCGAGGCTGGCGGGGCCGCCCAAGTCTAGCATCGAGGTCATGCGCAACCCCGCGTAGCCACAGGGATTGATGCGCGCGTACGGCGCCAGGTCCAGCGCGATATTGAAAGCCAGCCCATGGAAAGTGCAGCCGCGACGCACGCGGATGCCGAGCGCCATGATCTTGGCGTCGCCGACGTAGACTCCCGGCGCGCCCTCGCGCCGCTGCGCGCCGATATTCCAGTCCGCCAGCACATCGATCACCGCTTGCTCGATGCGATGCACGAACCCGCGCACGCCAATGCCGAGGCGACGAAGATCCAGCAGCGGATAGGCCACGAGTTGTCCGGGACCGTGATACGTCACTTGCCCCCCGCGATCGACCTTGACCACGGGAATGTCGCCGGCCGCGAGTACATGCTCGGGTCTTCCGGCTTGTCCGAGCGTGAACACCGGCGGATGCTCCACCAGCCACAACTCGTCGGGCGTGGTCTCTCCACGGGCGTCGGTGAAGGCCTGCATCGCACGCCACACGGGGACGTACTGCTCGAGACCGAGATCCCGCACCAGGCAAGTCATGGCCTCTCTCCGGCCCGCGCCCTGCAGGTCGCTGGACCCCGACCTGGCCGGGGCCGGCGGTGCGTGGGCGCTCCGCTTCACCTCTCCCGGAGTGGCGGACCGGTTCGGAAGCGGGCCCGACTGCATGCATTCGCCGCCTGCTACAGCGTCCATTTCACCGCCGGATGCGCTTTGAGCGCGGCATGCAGGGCCTCGAGCTGCTGGCGCGAGACGCAGGCGAAGCTCGCGCTGATCGACCGGAACCGGCCGCCACTCGAGATCTTCTCGCGGGGTTCGCACTCGAGTCTCTCGACGCCCGCGGCGCGCATCTCGGAGGCGACGAGCGCCAGAAGGTCGGCGTCGGCGTCGCCCATCACCGTCAGTTCGAATCGCCCGGGAAACACGAATCCCGTGACGTCCGCCGGCGAGTCCGGGTCGGGCGTGGTCATCGCGCAGAGCGCGGCCGGGAGCGTGCAGCGCGCGACATGTCAGTCCGACTGCCACCAGAGACGCGCGCCGTCCCAGATACGGCCGACGATGCCGGCTTCGGGATAATCCTCGAGCGCGATGAGCGGCGCCGCAAGCACCTCACGACCGTCGAGTGTCACGTTGAGGCTGCCGACCCGGGCGCCTTTCCGCAACGGCGCCAGCAACGGCTTCGGCACGTTCATGTTGGCCTTGAGGCGCGGGTACGCGCCGCGCGGAATCGTGACCAGCGCGGGTCGCGCCACGCCCAGCTTGGCGATCGCGCTCGCGCCCTTGAAGAGTTCGGGCGTCGCCACCACGGCACCGGCCGGATAGAGCTGGTGCGACTCGAAGAAGCGGAAGCCGTAGTTGAGCAGCGCCGAGTTACCCGCCTCACGCAACTTGAAGCCTTCGGTCTTGCCGGCGTCGATGCCCATCACCACCGAAATCAGGCGCGTGTCGCCGCGCTTGGCCGACGCGGCAAGACAGTAGCCCGCAGCCGCTGTGTGCCCGGTCTTGAGCCCGTCGACGCTCGGATCCTTCCACAGCAAACCATTGCGGTTGTACTGGCGGATGCCGTTGTAGGTGTATTCCTTGACCTTGTAGAGCGCGTAGTGATCCGGAAAATCGCGGATCAGCGCACGCGAGAGCAGTGCGATGTCGCGCGCGCTGCTGTGGTGACCGGGCGCTGTCAGGCCATGCGAGTTCGCAAAGTGCGTGCGCTTGAGTCCGAGCCGCGCGGCGGTCTGGTTCATCAGGGCAACAAAGGTTTCCTCGCTGCCCGCCACGTGTTCCGCCAGTGCGATGGCGGCATCGTTTCCCGACTGAATGACCAGTCCGCGCACCACCTCGTCCAGCGGTACCCGGGAGTTCACCGCGAGGGCGCTGTAGGAACCGTCCGTGCCTGCGCCGCCCTGCCGCCAGGCGTTCTCGCTGATCACGACTTCATCGGTCGGCTTGATCTTGCCGTTGCGCATCTCGGCCGCCACCACGTATCCGGTCATGAGCTTGGTGATGCTCGCCGGATCGACCTCGCGGTCCACGTTCTCCCCGGCGAGCACCTGGCCCGACGCCGCGTCCATCAACAGCCAGCTCTTGGCCTTGCTCGGGGCGGGCGGAGGCGGCACGGGCTGCGCCGCAGCCGCGCGCGAAGGTGCGG
>JBGTIG010000332.1:0-8618 GCA_041745755.1 Lysobacterales bacterium | reverse complement strand
TATTGACCACTCCCACCATTGAACTTGCAGAGGACACCTTTATGAAGACCCCCGTTCGTGTCGCCATCACCGGCGCAGCCGGCCAGATCGGCTATTCGCTGCTGTTCCGCATTGCTTCGGGCGAGATGCTGGGCAAGGACCAGCCGGTGATCCTGCAGATGCTGGAGCTGCCGATGGAGAAGGCCCAGGCCGCGCTCAAGGGCGTGATGATGGAGCTCGAGGACTGCGCGTTCCCGCTGCTGGCCGGCATGGTCGGCACCGACGACGCCCTGATCGCGTTCAAGGACGCCGATATCGCGTTGCTGGTCGGCGCGCGTCCGCGTGGCCCGGGCATGGAGCGCAAGGACCTATTGCTGGAGAACGCCAAGATCTTCACCGCCCAAGGTGCCGCGTTGAACAAGGTCGCCTCGCGCGACGTCAAGGTGCTGGTCGTGGGCAACCCGGCCAACACCAATGCCTACATCGCGATGAAGTCCGCGCCGAACCTGCAGGCGAAGAACTTCACTGCGATGCTGCGCCTGGACCACAACCGCGCGTTGTCGCAGCTCGCCAGTAAGGCCGGCGTGGCCGTGGCCGACATCGACAAGCTGGTGGTGTGGGGCAACCACAGCCCGACCATGTACCCGGACTACCGCTTCGCCACCGTCGGTGGCGTATCGCTGAAGGACCGCATCAACGACGCCGACTGGAACGCGAACGATTTCATCCCCAAGGTCGGCAAGCGCGGCGCGGCGATCATCGAGGCGCGTGGTCTGTCGTCCGCTGCGTCCGCTGCCAATGCGGCCATCGACCACGTCCGCGACTGGGTGCTGGGCAGCAAGGGCAAGTGGGTGACGATGGGCGTGCCGTCGGATGGCAGCTACGGCATTCCGGAAGGCGTGATCTACGGCGTTCCGGTGACGACCTCGAAAGGCGAGTGGACGCTGGTGCGGGACCTGGCCATCGATGCGTTCTCGCGCGAGCGCATGGACCGGACCCTCGCAGAGCTCGAAGAGGAGCGCGCCGGCGTGGCGCATCTCCTCGGTTGATCGCGCGGTGACGGAACAGACGCCGGGGGCACGGTTTCGCGCCGCGATCGTGCAGGAGTCGCCGCTGCAGGTCGTCGGCACGATCACCGCCTACACCGCACGCATGGCGGAGCGCTGCGGATTCCGGGCGATCTACCTGTCGGGCGGCGGCGTGGCCGCCAACTCCCTCGGTGTGCCCGATCTCGGCATCAGTTCGCTCGAGGACGTGTTGACGGATATCCGGCGAATCACCGACGCGTGCACGCTGCCGCTGCTGGTGGATGCGGATACGGGCTGGGGCGGGGCATTCAACATCGCACGCACGGTGCGTTCGCTGCAGAAGGCCGGCGCCGCGGCGATGCACCTCGAGGACCAGGTCGCGAGCAAGCGCTGCGGACACCGGCCCGGCAAAGCCATCGTGCCGCAGGCGGAGATGGTCGACCGGATCAAGGCGGCAGTCGACGCACGCAGCGGCGATTCGTTCGTGATCATGGCGCGCACCGACGCGGTCGCGGTCGAGGGCATGGATGCCGCGGTGGAGCGAGCCGTCGCATGCGTTGCGGCCGGGGCAGACATGATATTCCCGGAAGCCGTAACCACGCTCGCGCAGTACCGGCAGTTCAGCGATGCGGTCAAGGTGCCCATCCTGGCGAACATCACCGAGTTCGGTGATACGCCCTTGTTCACGACGGACGAGCTTCGCTCCGCGGGGGTCGATATCGCGCTCTATTGCTGCGGCGCCTATCGGGCCATGAACAAGGCCGCGCACAGGTTCTTCGAGACCGTGCGTCGCGAGGGCACGCAGCGGTCTGTCGTGCCGGACATGCAGACACGCGCCGAACTCTACGATTTCCTCGACTATCACCAGTACGAGCAGAAGCTCGACGCGCTGTTCGCGCGTGACGAATGAGGCAGACACGATGAGCGACAACGCCAGCGCGCGACCGAAAGCGAAAAAGTCCGTCGCGCTCTCCGGCACGCCCGCCGGCAACACCGCACTTTGCACGGTGGGCCGCACCGGCAATGACCTGCACTATCGCGGCTACGACATCGCCGACCTCGCCAACCATTCCACCTTCGAGGAAGTGGCGTATCTGCTCCTCTACGGAGAGCTGCCCGACTCAGCGCAGCTAGCCGCTTACAGGACCAAGCTGCGACGGCTGCGCGGTCTGCCCGCACTGCTGCAGGACACGCTCGAGCTCTTGCCATCGAGTGCGCATCCGATGGATGTCCTGCGCACCGGCAGCTCCATGCTGGGCTCGCTGCTGCCCGAGCGGGAGAGTCACCCGGTGGCAGAGGCGCGCGACATCGCCGACCGTCTGATCGCAAGCTTCGGCTCGATGCTCCTCTACTGGTGGCACTTCACGCGCAGCGGCCGCCGCATCGATACGGAGACCGACGACGATTCGGTCGCCTCGCACTTCCTGCACCTGCTCCACGGCGAGGAACCGAGCGAGGAGCATACGTGGGCGCTGGACCGGTCACTCATCCTGTATGCGGAACACGAGTTCAACGCCAGCACCTTTGCCGCGCGCGTGGTGGCGGGTACCGGCGCCGACATGTACTCCGCGATCACCGCCGCCATCGGTGCGCTGCGCGGCCCGAAGCATGGCGGCGCCAATGAAGCCGCCATGGAGATCATCGCGCGCTACCCGAGCGCGGACGCGGCCGAGGCGGACATCCGGGCGCGTCTGGCGCGCAAGGAGATCGTGATCGGATTCGGTCACCCCGTCTACACCGTCGGTGATCCCCGCAATCCCATCATCAAGGAGATCGCTCGCGAACTCACCAGCAGCGGCGGCAATCCCGTACTCTTCGACGTGTCCGAGCGCATCGAGACGCTCATGTGGGACGAGAAACGCATGTTTCCGAACCTCGACTGGTACTCGGCGTCGAGCTACCACATGCTGGGCGTACCGACCTCGCTGTTCACGCCGCTGTTCGTGGTGTCGCGCACCACTGGCTGGTGTGCTCATGTCATCGAGCAGCGCGAGGACGGCAAGATCATCCGACCGAGTGCGAACTACACGGGGCCCGAGGAAAGGCCTTACAAGCCCATCAAGGATCGCGGCTGAGACCGCGCCTGGCGACTCAGTTGACCAGCCGCAGGAAGGAGTGGCCACCGATCTTCGCGACCTCGTGACCACCGCTCCAGGACGGACGCACCAGGTTGTAGGCATAGAAGTGGTCCGCCCCCGGCACGATCAGCGAGCGTTCGCGCAGCGGTCGTTCCCACTCTTCTCGCGTGTCCTCGGCGATGCGCCATGCGCGGTCCCACGCCTTGCGATTGTTCAGGCGAAAATTCGGTGACGTATACGCGGGCGCGAACTGCTTGCGTTGCGTGACCACCGCGCACACATCATCGCCCCAGTAACCGCGTTCCACCCGATGCAGTACGACCTCGGCAACAGCCTGCTGGCCGCGCAGGGGTTGATCGCGCGATTCCAGATAGACGGTGGTGGCAAGGCACACCTGATCGGCGTGGGCCTGCGGCAGCACGGATGCGAGCCAGAGCAGCAATGAGAGTTTCAATGCGATGAACCGTGGGGCGGCGTCGTCGTTGCCATGCGTTTGCAGGACCCGTGCCTCGTGCACGTGCGGGTCTTGCGCGCCTGGCGCGGATCGCCGTTCCGATTGGAAAAAGCCCGCCACGTTTCCGGCGCGGGTACTGGGTTGCCATGCGAGGTGGGGTTGCGCTCCGCAACAACAATGAGATCGGGGTCTCGATTCCGGCATCCCGCGGCGCGTGTGCCCAGCGTCCTGTGGGCGTTCCGGTCCGCACGAAAACGTGTGCAGGACTCGGGAACGGCGCGCACCATACCAGTGCGCAGCTAGAGCACATAGTCGATTCTGAATGGTGCTTCAGATTGCAGCGGCGAGTTCGGTGCCTTGCCGGATGGCGCGCTTCGCGTCGAGTTCGAGTGCGAGATCCGCGCCGCCGATGAGGTGCAGTCTCGCGTCCGTCGCCATTCGCGGCCGCAACTCGTCGAACAGCGAACGCTCGGACTCCTGTCCCGCGCACACGACGACATGATCGACCGCGAGCACTTGCGGGATACCCTCGATGAGCAGATGCAGGCCCTCGTCGTCAATGCGCTGATACGTCACGCCACCCAGCATCGCCACGCCCTTGTGCCGGAGCGTGGCGCGATGCACCCAGCCACTGGTCTTTCCAAGGCGTTTGCCCGGCCGCTCGGGAGAGCGTTGCAGCAAGGTCAGTTGTCGGGCGGGCGGCTCCGGTTGCGCGCCTGCCGCGGACAATCCGCCCCGCCGGGAGAGGGCAGGGTCGACGCCCCACTCGCGCAACCAACGCGGCACATCGGTGGTCGGCGACGGCGCCGGCTGCACCAGGAATTCAGCGACGTCGAAACCGATACCGCCTGCGCCGATGATCGCGACGCTTGCGCCGGCTTCCCGTCGACCGGTCAGCACGTCCAGGTATCCGAGCACTTTCGGATGATCGATTCCCGGGATCGCCGGCACGCGCGCGCGGACACCGGTCGCGATCACCACATGATCGAATTCCGCCGCGAGCAACGCGGCGGCGGTCACGCTCGCGCCGAGCCTGAGATCGACACCCGCGTCCCGCAAACGGTGGTCGAAATAGCGCAGGGTCTCGACGAACTCTTCCTTGCCGGGCACGAGCTTCGCCAGATTGAACTGGCCGCCAATGTGGGCCGCCGCGTCGAACAGGGCGACGTGGTGTCCACGCTCGGCGAGCGTGGTTGCGCAGGCGAGCCCTGCGGGTCCGGCGCCGACCACGGCGATGCGCTGCGGCTGTCGGGTGGGGGTGACGACGAGCTCCGTCTCGTGGCAGGCGCGCGGATTGACGAGGCAACTGGCGACCTTTTTCACGAACACGTGGTCGAGACAGGCCTGGTTGCACGCGATGCAGGTGTTGATCGTGTGCGCGGCGTTGCGCCGCGCCTTGGCGACCCAGTCGGAATCCGCGAGGAAGGGTCGCGCCATGGAGACCATGTCGGCTTGCCCCGAGGCGAGAATCCCTTCCGCGACATCAGGCATGTTGATCCGGTTCGTCGCGATCAGGGGCAGGGAGACTTCGCTCCGCATCCGCTCCGTCACCCAGGCGAACGCGGCGCGCGGAACGCTGGTCACGATGGTCGGGACACGGGCCTCGTGCCAGCCGATTCCGGTGTTCAACAGGGTCGCTCCCGCCGTTTCGATCGCCCGCGCCAGCGCCACCGTTTCCGGCCAGTCCGATCCGTCCTCGACCAGATCCAGCATCGACAGGCGAAAGATGATGATGAAGTCGCGCCCGACGGCCGTGCGCGTGCGCCTGACTATTTCCACCGCAAAGCGGGCGCGTCGAACCGGATCGCCACCCCACTCGTCGTCGCGCGCATTGGTGCGGCCGACCAGGAACTCGTTGATGAGGTAACCCTCGGATCCCATGATCTCGACCCCGTGGTAGCCGGCGTCGCGGGCGAGTTCCGCGGTGTGCACGAAGTCGTCGATGGTGGACTCGATGCCGCGTCGAGACAGCGCGCTCGGGGTGAACGGCGTGATGGGCGACTTGATGGCGCTCGGCGCCACCGACAGCGGGTGGTAGCCGTAACGTCCGGCGTGCAGTATCTGCAGGCAGATGCGGCCGCCTTCGTGTCGAACCGCACTGGTGACGGAGCGGTGCCGCCGGACTTCGCTCCGCCAGGACAGCTTGCCGCCGAACGGCGCCAGCCAACCCCGGATGGAGGGCGCGATGCCCCCGGTCACCATGAGTCCGACCCCGCCGCGCGCGCGTTCGGCGAAATACCTGGCGAGCCGCGGATAGTCGCGCGCCCGGTCTTCAAGGCCGGTATGCATGGAGCCCATCAGCACCCGATTGGGCAGGACGTCGAAGCCGAGGTCGAGCGGGCTCAGCAGCCGGGGATACGGCGACGCGGGCGAAGGTGCTGAAGCCATGAGGATGGGTCCGCCCGTGCCGGAGTTGCACAGTGCCGCGCGCAACGTCGGTTCGCAAGCCCGCAGGGTCGAACGCGGTAACTGGCAAACTATGGCTTCCGATGCCAGTCAGGTCCGAATCGCATGAGCCAGGTCGACATCCGTTCCGCAACGCGCCCCGAGCCCGATGCGCCCATGCTGGACATCGCACGATACGTGCGCGACTACCGGATCGAATCGACGGAAGCCTTCAATACCGCCCGCTACATGCTGCTCGATTCCCTGGGCTGCGCGATGCTCGCGATGCGCTTCCCCGAATGCGTCAAGCACCTGGGTCCGGTGGTGCCCGGCGCGAGCCTGCCGGGCGGCGTGCGGGTACCGGCCACCGCCCATGAACTCGATCCCATGCAGGGCGCCTTTGCCATCGGCACCCAGGTGCGCTGGCTGGATTTCAACGACACATGGCTGGCGGCCGAATGGGGACATCCATCGGACAACCTCGGCACCATCCTCGCGCTCGGCGACTATCTGTCTCGCCGCGCAGCGCGCGAGGGCGGCACCCAGCTGACGGTCCGGGACGCGCTGGGGTGGGCTATCAAGGCGCACGAGATCCAGGGTTGCTACGCGCTGCAGAACAGCTTCAACCGCGTGGGCCTCGATCACGTGATCCTGGTCCGACTCGCCTCCACCGCGGTCGCCACTGCCATGCTCGGCGGGGACGAGGACCAGATCGTCAACGCCATCTCCCACAGCTGGATCGACGGGGGTGCGCTTCGAACTTATCGCCACGCCCCCAATACGGGGCCCCGCAAGAGCTGGGCCGCCGGCGATGCCTGCCGCCGCGCGGTGCTGCATGCGTTCAATGCGGTCGAACGGGGCGTCGTCGGCTATCCCTCCGCCCTGACGGCAAGGACCTGGGGATTCTACGACGTGCTGTTCGACGGCAAACCCTTCCGGTTCGAGCGCGATTTCGGCAGCTATGTGATGGAGAACGTGTTGTTCAAGATCAGTTTCCCGGCCGAGTTCCACGCCCAGACCGCGGTCGAATGCGCGATGGAGCTGCATGGACAGGTCAAGGATCGCATCGAGCAGATCGAGCGCATCGATGTTGAAACCCAGGAGGCCGGCGTCCGCATCATCGACAAGACCGGCCCACTGGCGAACTACGCGGACCGCGACCATTGCCTCCAGTACATGATTGCCGTGCCGATGATCTTCGGGCGCCTGACGGCTGATGACTATAACGACAGTGTCGCCGCCGACCCCCGCATCGACGCGCTGCGCGCAAAAATGACGGTGAAGGAGAATCCGCAATTCACCAAGGATTACTTCGATCCGGACAAGCGCTACATCGGCAACTCGTTGCAGGTTTACTTCCGCGACGGTAGCAAGAGCGAAAAGATCTCGATTGACTACCCGATCGGGCATCGCAATCGGCGTGGCGAAGGCATCCCGGTGCTGGTCAAGAAATTCGAGGACGCATTGGCGGGACATCTACCGACGCAGCGGGTAAAACAGATTCTGGAGCTGACGCAGGACCCGGCGCGCTTCGAGGCCTTGCCGATCCACCAGTTCATGTCGCTGCTGGCGCTTTAGTTCCCCGTACACGCTCGTTACTTTTACGTTAACACTTTTAACAATTGTCGTAGTAGTCTGAACGGGATGGCTGCCTGCTGGCTGTCAAGTTTTGGGGAAAGGCGAATCTTTCAGTCAGTTAGAGACATTCTAGGAGCAGACGATGAACAAGAATCTCCTGTGTTGTGCCCTCCTCGGTGCGCTGGGCTTTGCCCAGACCGTCGCCGCGCAGGAGTATGACGACCGGTGGTATGTGAGCGGCGATTTTGGCGCCGTGATGTTTGATGACTCGCGTAATCTCGAGCGTCCGTGGTTCTACCGCGTCGGATTCGGCAAGTTCTTCGCGCCGAACTGGTCGTGGGAATTGGATCTCAATTCGACCAACCCGAAAGACAACAGTGGCGATCTGAACTGGAGCATGTACGGCGTGGGTCTTACGGGCCGCTACCACTTCATCAATGAAGAGCGTAACTGGTGGCCGTTCCTGTACTTCGGCGCTGGCGCGTTGCGCCATGAAGACGAGTCCTTCGGCGGGTTTGCGGGTCCGAACGAGCGCGAAGGCACCGAGCTCGAACTGCATGCCGGATTCGGCCTGCAGGCCGATATGGGTCGCACCGATTGGCGCGTCGAACTTGGCGGTCGTTACGATGCCGATGACAACAGCGGTTTTGAAGACAGCGGCTTTATTGATTACATCGCCTCCGTCGGCGTGACTGTGGCCATCGGTCCCGAGCCGTCCAGGCGTGTGGAGCCGACCCCGGCCCCGGAAGTTCCGATGGTCGATTGCGCCACGCTCGACGACGATGGCGACGGCGTCAACAACTGCGACGACCGGTGTCCGAACAGTGTCGCCGGCGAGACCATTGGTCCGGACGGCTGCCCGGTGCCCATGCCGGAGCCGGAGCCGGAGCCGGAGCTCGAGCCCAAGCCCTACAAGGGCTGATCGCAGCTACATCGCTATAGACGAAGCCCGGCGAAAGCCGGGCTTCGTCTTTTTGACGTGCATGGGCGCACTTATGCCGCGGGCGGCCGCTACGGACGTCCTGTCCGTCTCGACACTCAGGCTCCTGACTGTCCCAGGATGCGCAAGAGCGGCGAGACCCGTCCTGAAGATGAAGGAAGACCTGCCCGTAGAGG
>JBGTIG010000331.1:0-1805 GCA_041745755.1 Lysobacterales bacterium | reverse complement strand
GCGCGTGCTCGACTGGAACGGCCGCGTGCTGGTGCGCAGCTACATCGAGGGCGCGCCGATGCAGGACGCGCAACCGCGCGACGTCGCCTATTTCCGCGCGGCGTGGCGATTGCTGCGCGCGATGCATCGGCGCGGCGTCAGCCACAATGATCTCGCCAAGGAGCCGAACTGGCTGGTGACCCCCGCGGGCGAGCCGGCGCTCACCGATTTCCAGCTTGCGCTGTTCGGTGCTCCCCGATCCCGGCGCATGCGCCTGCTGGCGCGCGAGGACCTCCGGCACCTGCTCAAGCACAAGCGCACCTACTGTCCCGGGCGCCTGACGCCCGTGGAGCGGCGCGTGCTTGCGCGCCGTTCGTGGTTCCGGGGCGTATGGTTCGCCAGCGTGAAACCGCTTTATCGCCTCGTCACTCGCCGCATTCTCGACTGGAGGGACAATGAAGGCAGACACTGATTCGGATTCCGGTGCCCTGAGCGGCCAAACGCTCGTGATCACGGGTGCCTCGCGCGGCATCGGGCTCGCCATCGCAGAGCGGGCGGGCCGCGCGGGGGCGAACGTCGCCATCCTCGCGAAGTCGGACGTGGCCAACCCCAAACTTCCGGGCACGATCCAGAGCGCAGCCGCGGCCGTCGACGCGGCGGGTGGACGGGGCCTTGCGATCCGCTGCGACATCCGCGAGGAAGACGACGTGCGCGCCGCGATCGCGCAGGTCGTCGAGCGGTTCGGTGGTGTCGATCTGCTCGTGAACAATGCCAGCGCGATCTGGTTGCGGGGGACGCTGGACACGCCGATGAAGCGCTTCGATCTCATGCAGCAGGTCAACGCGCGCGGCACCTTCCTGTGCTCGCAGGTCTGCCTGCCCCTGCTGCTGGAGAGCGGCAATCCGCACATCCTGACGCTCGCCCCGCCGCCCTCGCTCGCACCGGCGTGGTGGGCCCCGCATACCGGCTACACGCTGGCGAAAATGGGCATGAGCTTCGTCACGCTCGGACTCGCCGCCGAGTTCGCCGAATGCGCCATCGCGATCAATGCCCTGTGGCCACGCACGATCATCGCGACCGACGCTCTCAGGATGATTCCCGGCGTGGACGTCGCCCGTTGCCGCAAGCCCGGGATCGTCGCCGACGCCGCGATCGTGGTGCTGACGCGCGACGTCTCCGCGGGCACGGGCGAGTTCCTGATCGACGAGGACGTGCTGCGCGCTGCCGGCGTTGTCGATTTCGAGCAGTACGCGGTCTCGCCCGGAGAGCCGCTGCTGCCGGACCTGTTTCTCGAACCCTGAGGCCTGCGAAGGCCGCCGGTATGCGACGCGACCCGGCGCGCGTGCTCGGTGGCGCGCCGCGATCGTCGCGATCAACCGTGAGGCGCGAGCGCCTGGCGCCAATCCCCGGTGAGATCTTCGATGTGCTCTACCCCGACCGAAACGCGCAGAAGGTCGTCGGGCGTGGTGGTGTCCGCGCTCTCGATCGAGTGTCGATGCTCGACGAGACTCTCGACGCCGCCAAGGCTGGTGGCGATGGTGAACAATTCGAGCCGCGACGCAATGTCCAGTGCGGCCGAACGCCCACCCCTGCAGCGCACCGACAGCACGCCGCCGAACGCTCGCATCTGGCGTTGCGCGATCGAGTGCGACGGGTGCGAGGGCAGCCCCGGGTAAAGCACCGCGGCGATGGCCGGATGCGCCTCGAGGAACAGGGCGAGTGCCAGCGCATTGCGGCAATGCACCTCCATGCGCGGCGCGAGCGACCGGATCCCGCGAAGCGTCAGCCACGCATTGAACGGTGCGGCGATTGCGCCGCCGATGGTG
>JBGTIG010000330.1:0-2034 GCA_041745755.1 Lysobacterales bacterium | reverse complement strand
CTGGCAGAGTGGTCCGGCGCCATCGCCAGGCCCGACGTTCGCGCCGCCGCCTGAGCGTCCGCCACCCGGCGCTCGCAGGCTTCCCCCACACATGAACGCAGCAGACTTGTCGCCTGAACTCGAGGTCCTGCGTGACGTCGTTTCGCGTCTCGAGTCGGCTCGATTCGACTACATGCTGACCGGCTCGCTGGCCATGAGCTTCTATGCGACACCGCGCATGACCCGCGATATTGACTTCGTGGTGCATCTTGACGGCGACCGAATCGACGCACTGATCCGTGCCTTCGAACCCGACTACTACCTGCCCACCGAGCTTGGCGAAGTCATCGGGCGCCAGGGCATGTTCAACCTCCTGCACCTGCGCTCGATGGTGAAAGTCGATTTCGTGATTCGCAAGTCGGATGCCTTTCGCCTTCACGAATTCTCGCGTCGTCGCCGCGTCGGTTTCGTTGGATTCGAGGCGTGGATCGTGAGCCCTGAAGACCTCATTCTGTCCAAGCTGCTGTGGGCACAGCCGTCGGGCTCCGAATCGCAGATGCGCGATGTGCAGAATCTGCTGCACGGCGAGGTGGACGTCGCGTACCTGAGAGAATGGGCGACAGTCCTCGGAGTCAGCACACAACTTGCCGGGTCCATCCCGTGAATGACACTACCCCTGAAGTCGATGCCATGCTGCGGGGGCACTATGCGAGCCTGTCTGGCGTTGAGCGGGTAAAGATCGCCGCAGGCATGTTCGACACCGCGCGTGCGCTGGTTATGGCCTCTCTTCCCGCCACCCTCGGCCCGGCCGAACGTCGGGTGCAGTTCCTCCGGCGCTTCTACCCCGAACTCCGAGCGGTGCCGGATCACCTGCTGGAGCCCGGGCAGTAGGAACGTTCGATGCGAAGCCGCAAGCAAACCGGTCTCTTCGAGGCGATCGACAGGAGTCCCGAACGCATGCCCCCCAGGCAGGCAACGAACTCCTGCGCTCTCTGCGGCGGCCGCAGGCTCGGACTCCCGGCAGCCAATTCGCGTGCTTCGTTCGCGCATGAATCTGCATGCGCCGGGTGGGTTCGAAGGCGCGTGATCGCCATCCCGCGACATCCGGCGAGTTGGAGTCGGGTCATTTCGGAGCCGGCCTTCGGGTCCGCCGGGCGCGTCGCAGGAACTTGAGCGCAGCCTGTTCCCACTGGCGCGCGCCACGGGCGCCTTCCGCCGCGCGGTGCAGCGAGCCGTCACGCCAGCCCGCGAACACCGAGGGGTCGATGTAGGCCTTGCGGCAGACAGCCGGCGTATTGCCGAGCCCTCTGGCCACTTCCTTGATCACGTCGTTCAGGAGCAGCGTCTGCGCACGCTCACCGCCACCCTCGTCCGGCGGGATCTCCGCCAGGCGATGAAAGGCCAGGAGGGTGCCACCCCAGGTGCGGAAATCCTTGGCGGTGAACGCCGCGCCCATGGCGGCCTCGAGATAATCGTTGACCTGGCCGGAATCGACGGGCTGCACGTTGCCGTCCTCGTCGGTGTACTGGAACAGCGACTGCCCCGGCAGCTGCTGCACTCGGCGCATGAGTTTGACCAGCCGCGCATCGGTCAGCGCGATGTCGTGCTCCTGGCCACCCTTGCCGCGGAAGCGCAGGCGCGCATGGCCACCCCGCAGGAACCGCACATGCTGGTTGCGCAGTGTCGACAGTCCGAACGACCGGTTGCTGCGCGCATATTCGATGTTGCCGATGCGTACCAGCGTCTCGATCATCACCGCCACCACGATCGCGAGTACCTTGTCGCGCGGAAAGCCGGGCAGCTTCAGGTCACGCCGCAGGCGGCGGCGCAGTCGCGGCAGCGCTTCGCAGAACGCAACGATGCGATCGAACTTGCCGTTACCGCGCGCGACGCTCCATCCGGCGTGATAGCGGTACTGTTTGCGCCCGCGTGCGTCGCGCCCGGTTGCCTGCAGGTGTCCGTTCGGGCGTGGGCAGATCCACACCTCCGTGTACGCGGGCGGCACCGCCAGCGCGCGGATGCGTGCAAGTGTCGCAGCGTCGCGGAGCAGTCGCC
>JBGTIG010000329.1:0-6247 GCA_041745755.1 Lysobacterales bacterium | reverse complement strand
GTTCGGATCGGCCGCGCGCGCCGACCTCACGATCGACGATCCCTGCCTGATCGGGCTCGATGGCTCGCCGCCGTCGGGCAGTGCGGCCAACTGTGCGGCACTCGGGGTCCCTGGCGGCGCGGCGCAGGCCAACTCGCAGATCTCGGTGACCACCGGCGGCAACGACCAGCTGGAACCCGAGCGGGCGGACAGCTTCACCGCCGGGTTCGTGTGGAGCCCCAACTTCGCCGCCGATACCACGTGGTCGGACCGGCTCGATTTCGAGGTCACGTACTACGATCATGAAATCGAGGGCGCGATCCAGGCCATCGACGCGCAGACGCAGCTGAATCTCTGCGTCGCGACGCTGTCGCCGCAGTTCTGCGACGGCATCACGCGCGCGACGACCGGCGACATCAACGGCTTCGCCAATCGCCTGACCAACCTCGGCGTGATCGAAACCAACGGCTGGGACTTCGACGTGACCTGGGCGCTGCCGGATACCGACCTCGGCCGTTTCAGGATCGCCTGGCAGAACACGTTCGTCGATGACTACCGTGCCGTCGGCGCGGCGGGTCAGGTGCAGCCGCGCGAGGTCGGCGTCGAAGTCAACGACAGCGCGATACCCGAGTACACGTCGACGCTGGTGCTCGACTGGCGGCTGAGTGACTGGTCGGCTTCGTACCACGCGCGCCACATCAGCGATCTTGTCGAGCAATGCGGCGATGCGGCGGGCTTCCCGGTGTGCAGCGATCCGGTCGCCGGCACCAACCGCCTTGGCAGCGTGACGTATCATGACTTCCAGGTTGGCTGGAAACTCGACGTGTTGCGCGGCCTGCAGCTCACCGCCGGCGTCAACAATGCCTTCGACAAGGATCCGCCAATCTGCCTGTCGTGCTCACTCAACGGCTACGACGCGTCGACCTACGACATCCCCGGCGGCCGCTTCTACTACGTCCGCGCGAATATCCGCTTCTGACCGCACGATTCAATCTGCAAACGAAAAGCCCCGCTCCTGCGGGGCTTTTTTCTTGCCTTCGTGGGTTTCGGTCACAATGTGACACGCTTCACAATTCCCGATAGCATCGGTTCGTTCGATCGCTTTGCCCCTGCGCGGGCAACCTCGAGGAACCCATATGTCGACGATCCTTGCGATGACGGCGGTGCGCGAAAAGCCACTGGTGCACCCCCGTCAGCGCGCCGAGTTGGGCGTCTCGCCAATGTGGGCTCATCGGGCCTTCGTCTGCACGCTGATCGCACTGCTGCCTTGCGCGGTAACGGGCGGCACGCCTCCGATCGGCGCGGCAGACAGCAATCTGGTGCCGAATGCGCTGCTGCTGGACAGTGGCGGATTCGTAGGCGGCGCGGTGACCGGCAGCGCACCGACGCTGTGGCGCGCCGCAACCGTCGGTGGCGGTGCATTGACTCTCGAGTCCATTCCGCTTCCCGCCAACACACTGTTCGCCGGTAGTCCTCCCACCACCGGGATCAAGATCAGCGTGACGGCTTTCGGAACCGATCAGGTTTTCGACCACACGCAGGCGATGTTCTCGTTCCGGCCCGGCCGGAGCTACAACGCGCGGATTTACGTCCGCAGCGGAAATGCCGATAACTCGGCGCAGGGTTTCACCGTCTCGATGCCGATCTTCGACAGCGCCTTGAGTTTCACGGGACGCGACCCGGCAGCCTTCAGCGATACGGTGAGCAACGCCTGGACGGCCTTCACCAGCCCGGACGCCGTCGGTGTCGCCGGGGATGCATACGCGCATCTGGCGGTACGACTGCAGAACGACGGGGGCGAGAATTCGATCATCGTCGCCCTGCCCACGGTGCTCGGCCCGCCGGTGACCAACGCGGTTCCAAACCCGGGTTTTGCCGGCAACGCCGGTGCCAGCACCGGCACGGTCACCGGCACGGTGCCGGACAACTGGCGCGCCTTTGCCGTCGCGACGGGCTCGATCAACCTGGCCGTCGAACCGCTGGCCGGCAACGCATTGTTTCCGGGCAGCCCGCCGACCAACGCCGTGCGCCTCGGGGTGATCGGCGGCAACGGTTCCGCAGAGGGTTTCGATCATCAACTATCGCGTCCCGTGCTCCGGTCCGAACACCAGTACTGGGGCGAGGTCTTCGTGCGTTCGGGCAACGCCAACGGTTCGATCCAGGGCCTGACGATCAGCCTGCCGGTCTTCGATGCCGCGGGCAACTTCACCGGCAACCAGCCCGGGTCCATTGCCGTCTCAGTGGGTCCGCAGTGGCGCCTGATCGCCGGGCCGGCCTTCAGCGCGACCGCCGGACAGACCACCAACCTGGCCTTCCGCCTCACCGCCGATGGCGGAGAGGACAGCGTGCTCGTTGCCGCACCGCGCATCGTCAGCCCCGCGGAGCTGCTCTTTGCGAATGGATTCGAGTAGGCGGGAACCACGATTCGAGGGGGGAGAAACCAGCGCAGCAAGTTGCGCTGCTACGGGCGCGATCTCGCAAAAAAAAGCCAGCGCAGCAAGCTGCGCTGCTACGAATCTACTACGGCGGGCTGTCCTGCCCGCCGCCCTGCGGGCCTCCGGCTGGCGCCGGAGTTCGCCTCCGGCATCCTGCCTCGGCGTCGAACCTCTCGCTGAGGTAGCGACTCGTTCGGTGGGCGATCGGGGCGCGCGCTGGCTTGAGCGCGTGCTCGGGGACAGGTCCTCTCCGGCCGCCCAGCCAAAAAAATCCCCGCGGGCGCGGGGATTCGTTTGGCTGGGAGACTAGGATTCGAACCTAGATAAACGGCGTCAGAGGCCGTTGTCCTACCGTTAGACGATCTCCCATTTCTGGTTTGACACGGCACATCCTGTGCCGGTCAAACGAAACAAGGCCGGAGCAAGTCCGGCCTTGTTTCCGACAGCGCGATTGCTTGCGCGTTCGCGCTGCGGGCTCGCCATCCTGGCTCGCACCCGCCGTTCTGACCCGGCTTCGCGACTTGCCTCCGTGGCGTACGTCCACTCGCCGCATAGGCGAGATATCCGGGAAAAGGTCAGCGCTTGGAGAACTGGGGCGCGCGACGGGCCTTGTGCAGGCCGACCTTCTTGCGCTCCACTTCGCGCGCGTCGCGGGTCATGAACCCGGCCTTGCGCAGCGGCGGCTTGAGGTTTTCGTCGTACTCGACCAGGGCGCGCGAGATGCCGAGACGGATCGCGCCGGCTTGACCGGTGGTACCGCCACCCTCGACCGTCACGTTGACGTCGAAGCGGTCGGTCATCTGCGTCAGCTCGAGCGGCTGGCGCACGATCATGCGCGCGGTCTGGCGACCGAAGAACTCGTCCAGCGTGCGGCCGTTCACCACGATCTTGCCCGAGCCCGCGCTCAGGAAAACGCGCGCGGCGGACGACTTGCGTCGACCGGTACCGTAATTCTGCTTCGTTGCTGTTGCCACTGCCATTTCGATTGCCTTCCTCAGGTCTTGATGTCCAGAGCCTGCGGCTGCTGGGCGGAGTGCGGATGTTCGGAACCCTTGTAGACCTTGAGCTTGCGGAACATCGCGCGGCCCAGCGTGTTCTTCGGCAGCATGCCCTTGACGGCAATCTCGATCACGCGCTCCGGGTGCGCCGCGAGCATGTCGCGCAGCGTGAAGGTCTTCAGATTGCCGACGTAACCGGTGAAGCGGTGGTATTTCTTGTCGTCGAGCTTGTTGCCGGTGACTGCGATCTTGTCCGCGTTGATCACGACCATGTAGTCGCCCGTGTCGACGTGCGGCGTGTAGATGGGCTTGTGCTTGCCGCGCAGCCGGATTGCGATCTCGGTAGCCAGGCGACCCAGCGTCTTGTTGCTGGCGTCGACAAGGAACCAGTCGCGCTGCACGGTTTCGGGCCTGGCGCTTACGGTGGTGGTCATGAGAGTATGCCCGCGCGGAGCGGGTCTGATTGAGCGAAAGACCGCGAACTATATCCCAGCCTGCCCTCCGCAGGCAATATCGGGTACTGCGGGCCGCGGGTCTCCGGAGTCGATACGCGACGGGCCGCTTCCGCGCGCGGTGCCCCTGCCCTAAGCTCGACCCTTCGCAGCCGGGGGTTCGCCAGGATGTCGCGCCACGCACCCCTTTCACGGTCCCGGTGCCGCAGGGCCAGACCTCTGGTGGCCGCGCTCGTGTTTGCCCTGACCGGCTGCATGGGTTCGGACGTGGATCGCGAGTCCGTCGTGCTCAAGGGCCAGCGATTCGACGTGGAGATCGTCGATACTCCCGAGGAGCAGCAGCGGGGGCTCATGTTCCGCGACAAGCTCCCCCACGACGCCGGCATGCTGTTTGTGTACCCGGCTCCCGAGCCGCAGGCGTTCTGGATGAAAAACACGCGGATCCCGCTGGATATCCTGTTTTTCGACAACGAGGCGAGGTACCTCGGCGCGCAGGTCAACGTGCCGACCTGCCGCGGCGATCCCTGTCCGTCCTATCCCGGCCCCTCGCCGGCACGATATGTGCTCGAACTCAATGCAGGAAGATCGGCGGAACTTGGACTCGAGGTCGGCGATGCCCTCACTCTGCCTGCCGGACTGACGGCGACTTCGCCGCGAAAGGAGGAAAAGCGACCCTGAGCGAGAGCCCTCGAAAGCCGTCGCCGCGCTTGATCGCGACTACGCCATCCCCATCCTGCGGCGAACCCTGGGAGAATCCGATGACCGCCCGCTCCACCTCCGCCTCGCTGCAATGGCCGCAGCTTTCGCGACTCGACGACGTGGACCTGCCGCTGTGGGACATCGCCCTGCTGATCGCGCGCGATGAATATCCGGATCTCAACGTCGAGAGTTATCGCCGCCGCATCGCGCGAATGGGACGCCGTGCGATGGTCGCTGTCGGCAGCATCGAAGACGTCACGGAATCCACCCGCGCGTTGAACGAATTCGTGTACGGCGAGCTCGGCCTCAAGGGCAACAACGACGACTATCACGATCCGCGCAACAGTTATTTGAACGACGTGCTCGACCGTCGCACGGGCAATCCGATCTCGCTGGCGGTGGTGCACATCGAACTGGCGCGGCGTGCGGGAATCCCGCTCGAGGGCGTGTCGTTTCCCGGTCACTTCCTCATTCGGCTGGCCACCGACGAGGGCATCCTCGTCATCGATCCCTTCAATCGCGGCCGTCCGCTCGATGCGGATGAGCTGAAGGAGCGTGCGCGGCCGCACGTCGGCGACCAGGAGCTGCGCGACAGCCAGCTGCTCGAGTTGCTCGCGCCCGCCAGCAATCGCGCGATCCTCGCGCGAATGCTGCGAAACCTGAAGGGTCTTTATTCCGAGCGGCAGGATTGGGCGCGCGCGGTGCGCTGCACCGACCGGCTCGTGGCGCTGGACAGCTCGCAACCCGCCGAGTTGCGCGATCGCGGGCTCATGTACCTTAAGCTCGGTCACCTAGCGGCGGCGCGGCGCGATCTCGACGCGTACATTGCAACGCGTCCGGAATCAGGCGACGACCTCGATGCCGCGCGCTTGGCGCTGATCGAGGCGAGCGCGGTGCGCGTGTCCGTCCATTGAGGAGTCCCGCTCCCTGCCGAGGCAGGAGCGGGGCAGGCACGGCGGCCGATCCGGCAAGCTGAGAGTTCCCGCCGGGTTGCGCGGAGGCATCGATCTCCGGCGATGCGAGCGGCGCGGCAGGCGTCAGCCGGCAGGCATCATGTCGAAGTCGGACTTGGTGACCCCGCAATCGGGACAGGTCCAGGTTTCCGGCACGTCCTCCCAACGTGTACCGGGCGGGATGCCTTCTTCCGGCAATCCCCGGGCTTCCTCGTAGATGAAACCGCACACGACGCACATCCAGGTGCGCCAGGGCGTTGCGGGTGCCAGGTCCATCGAAGCAATCATGCGGAATCCGGAGAAATTGCAGGCCTGATTTCGCACGGCGGGGTGCGCGGATCGAGGTCTGGGGTGATGCGCCGGCAGCGGGCCGGCGGGTCCAGGAGTCTGGGCCGCTATTCTCGCAGCGACATGCGCGAATCGAAAGTCACCCACCGTTTGCCCGCCACTGCGGCCTGGCGTCGCGGCCTGTACTTCGTGACGCCGGACACGCGGGACACCACGGCCCTGGTTTCGCTGGCGGCGAACGTGATGGCCGCGGGCGCGGTGCTGCTGCAGTACCGCAGCAAGTCCCGCGACCGGGATCTTCGCCGCAGGCAGGCCCGTGCGCTGCTCGCGTGTGCACGCTCGGCGGGCGTACCGCTCATCGTCAACGACGATGTGTCGCTGGCGCGGGACGTGGGGGCCGATGGCGTGCACCTCGGGCGCGCAGACGCGAGCATCGCTTCGGC
>JBGTIG010000328.1:0-3362 GCA_041745755.1 Lysobacterales bacterium | reverse complement strand
CCCGCGCGCCACCGGCGCGCGCTCGATCGAACGACCGGTCGCTGCAACGACCGGGCCGGGGAATCCGAGCCTCGGAGCCATTCCGCAGGACTGGCGGAGAGGGTGGGGTGAGAGCGAGCGCCCGCGCGCCACCGGCGCGGGCTCGATCGAACGACTGGTCGTTGCAACGACCGGGCCGGGGAATCCGAGCCTCGGAGCCATTCCGCAGGAATGGCGGAGAGGGTGGGGTGAGAGCGGGCGCCCGCGCGCCACTGGCGCGCGCTCGATCGAACGACCGGTCGTTGCAACGACCGGGCCGGGGAATCCGAGCCCCGGAGCCATTCCGCAGGAATGGCGGAGAGGGTGGGATTCGAACCCACGTTACGGCGAAACCGTAAACCGGATTTCGAATCCGGCGCATTCGACCACTCTGCCACCTCTCCTTCCGACCTGGCTTCGCTTCGGCTGCCAGGAAGGGCCGCGGATCATACGTGCCGGCGCCAGGACCCGGCAAGCGCGCCACTATCGTGAGTGGCGCGACCGCGCAGCCGAAGGCCTGGTCCGGAATCCCGATCCCGGCACGGGATCACGGCATTCCAGCAGCCGCCGTACGACCCGACGGCATGAAGAAGAACTCGCCCGCCTCGTGGCCCGCAAAACGGATGGGCGCATATTCAGGCTGCTGCGCGAGTGTTGCCTCGGACGCACCGACGGCAACGGTCCGGGTCACGCTGCGGAACAGGCTTGCGCCTTCCAGCAGACGGTTGTTGTCTTCGAGTGTGTTCACGAACGCCTGCGCGAAGAGTGAGTTGCCGCCGCTGGAAGAATCCGGCACCGGAGCCAGCCCGCCCGACGTCAGCGCGGTGCGCGAGCGCGAAGCCGAAGCCGTTTTCAGCCACTGCGCCCACTGCGCCGGCGCCATGGCCTGCGTGGATCTCGGCACGGACGCGCGCGTCATCGCTCCCGAATAGCAGGAATCGGCCACAACCATGACGTGCCGCGCCTGCATCGTATTCAGGATGTCGGTGATCGCGCGATTCGAAATCCAGGTCTTCGGAGTGTCTTCCTGGCCATCGATGGGGATCCAGTAACCCTGCTGGGTGCCCGCATCGAGCTCGCCATGGCCCGCAAAGTACACGAGCAGGTTGTCGTTCGGCCCGAGCGACTCGCGCACGTCGTTCAGCGCGGAAAGGATCTCGAATCGATTGGCATTGTTCAGCACGCGCGTCTTGAAGCCGTAGCGCGTCTGCAGCACATTGCCGACCATCTTCGAATCGCTCACCGCCGACGTCAGCTTTGGATATCCCGAGTACGCGTCGTTGCCGATCACCAATGCGTGGTACCGGCCGAGCGTCACGCCCTTCGGAATTCCGCCGGCGCTGGGTGCCGAGGGCGCCGCGCCCACGGAGCCCGGAGGCGCGGGCAGCAGCGTGAAGCTCTGATTGGCCTTCTTGCCGGCGCGATCGAGCGCGGCGATCTGCACCACGGAACCGGCGGCGGCCACGGGCACCTGCGTGCGGAACACGCCACCCGCGCCGACCGCGACCGCCTTGCCGTTGACCTGCACGGCACTCACGCCGGCACCGGAAATGACGCGTCCCATGATCTCGGTGGAACCGGATTGGCTGCGTACGGTTGCCGCGTTGCGCCCGCGCGTCCCGGTGATCGCCGGTTCCAGAATCTCGAGGACCAGGCCCGCCGTGGTCGCGACGCCGCCGGATGCCGCGGCCGATCGCCCGCTCGCGGGCACGCCGCCCGTGACCTGCTGCTCGAGTGAAGCGATCTGCTGGCGCTGGCGGGAAACCTCGCGCTGCTTTTCCGAGAGCTTCTTTTCCAGCAGCAACAGCAGTTCCCGATCCTGCTGGGACGCGGCGAGCTGCGCCTGCATCTTCTTGCGCTCGGCGTCGAACTTCTGCTGCTGCTCGCCGAGTTTCGCCTCGTTGGCCGCCAGCTGGGCCTGCATCTGGTCGAATTTGCTTTCAGAGGTATCGAGCGCGAGCGCAAGTTCCGTGGCGGCCGAGCGGATGCGTGCGAGTTCCTCCGTCGATTTCGAGTCCGGTGAGCGGCCGTCCGACTGGCGCGCAAGCTCCTCCTCCCGCGTGCGCAATTCCGCCAGCCGCGCGCGATCGGCCGTGACCTTTGCCGCGAACTCGGCGCGCTCCTTCTCGAGCTTGGCACGCTCTGCGGCGAGTCCCTGCTCGTCCGCCTCATACTGCTTGCGCATCGCGTCGAGTTCGGCCGAGCCCTGGGGATCAAGCGCCGTCTGCTTGGCGATGACTTCCGAGCGCGCGCTCTCGAGCTCGCTGCGCGACTGCTGCAGTGCGCGCTTGCGCTCGTTCAACTGCTGCTCGAGTTCCTGAACGCGCCCCCGCAATTGTTCGGTTTCGCTCTGCTGGCTGGCGACTGTCGACCGCAGGGTTTCGAGCTCGGCTTGCGTCTCCTCGCTGATGGTCACCGTCGAGGCAAACACGAGATCGTCGTTGCTGCCTCCGCTGGCCTGGCGATAGAGGTTGAGTGCCTTTGGCACGTCCTTCTCCACGCCGAGGCCTTGCTCGTACAGGTAGCCAAGGTTGATCATGGAGCGCTTGTTACCCTGGTCCACGGCCTTCTGGAACCACTCGGCGGCCTTGGAATAATCCGGTTCGCGCCCGAGACCCTTGGAGTAGATCTCTCCCACGTAATTCTGCGCTTCGGCATCGCCGGTTTGTGCCTGGGTCATCCAGACCTCGAGCGCGGTCCGGTAGTCGGCCCGATCGAAGGAAACGAATTCGCCGCCGCGGATCTCGCAGTCGGCCTGCGAGGTGCGGACTGGACGCCGCGCGCTCATGTAGGTCGACACCCGGCCGAGCTTGCGCACCTGCCCGGGCAGGAGGCAGTCGACGATCATCACGTCCTCGGGATTGCGGATGGCGGCCTCGGGTGCCTCCACGGGCAGCCCGGTCAGCGCCACCGCGATGGCAACGCCGAGCGCCCCCATCCACGGGCGCCGGGTCCGGAGCTCAGGCAGCGTCGTACGGTTGGTCGGGCGGGCCGTCGCGCGCGACGGGTCAGCAGCAGTGCTGCGAGCGTTCATCACTTTTCCTTCGGTGAGTCTTGTCACTTTCCGGGGCCATCTGGCGTATATCCGTTCTGTATCGCCAACGGGTCCCGGCGTTATAGTACCGGCGTATTTGTACGCTCATCTTCGCAATGGGGGAAGGTCATGCAATTCCGTTCGTCTGTCGAGTCGATACGTCCACTCACCGGCCAGCTTCCCCTAACGGAATGCAAACGCCCATGGCGACACTTGGGTTTGCACGCAAGTTTCATGCTCATCGCGCTCCTGCTGGGGTCGATGGCTTCGGTCGCCGCCGCGCGGAACACCCTCACCGTGGTCTCGGGCG
>JBGTIG010000327.1:0-2236 GCA_041745755.1 Lysobacterales bacterium | reverse complement strand
CACCAGAAAATCGGGGCCCGAAGGCCCCGATCGCTGGAACGTGCGGCAGCTGCCTGCCGTCAGAGTTGTTCGAACCCGTCCGCGAACAGCTGGTCGGACGGTGCGCAACCCACCACCGACACGTCATCGACATACCAGCCACAAGAAGCGAGGCGCCCCGGCGTGCTGAGTCCCGGTTGCGGCAATCGCCTCGGCTCGCCGCAGGAAACCGGCTCCTGGACTCCCTGCCTCCCTGCCGTTCTTCTACTTGCGGGCAGGCCCCGTAGTCTGCGGCGGTCTTGATCGGCTGACCTGCGCCTGACGGGCACCACCGTCCTGCAGCCTGCCGCCTTCGCTGCGCCTTTTCGGGTGCGGATCCTGATCGCGCTGTCCGTCACGAACATCGTCTTTCTGCGCCTGCGAGTTCTTGTTCACGTCGGGGTCGCGGCGGCGCGCATCGCCTTTCTCGGTGACGTAGTCCGCATCGGAAACGCCGCTGTGTCGGCCGGCCGAGCGCGACTTGCGGTCGTCAGCCTCGACTTTCGCGGTGCCACGGGACTCTTGCTTCGCAGCCGATTCGCGGGACTGTCTGGCCGCGGCCTGTTGTGCCAGGACGTCGACCTCAGGCTCGCGTACAGTCGACGGCCGCTTGCTCCTGCTTTCGCCGGTCGACTTCTTCGTGGTCGACTTCTTCGCGGGCGATTTTGCGGTTGCGCGCAAATCCCCAGGCCTCGGCTTCGCAGGCGCCCCCACCCCCGCGCTCGTCCCCGTGCCTGCCTTCGATTTCCTGGCCGCCGTTTTGGCAACTCGCGCGCTTCCCGACCGGTTCATCGCGTTGGCCATGCCGGTGCGCGCGGATTTCGCCTTGTTGCCGCCTTTCAATGAGGCGACTTTGGGAATCGACGCGGCCGCCTTCTTCCCGGCAGAATTTTTCCCAGGCGCCTTTTTCCCGGTCCCGCGTTTTGCGGTCGACTTTCTGGCGGAGGAAAGGCTGTTGCGCTGCCGGAGTGTGGTGGCCATGGAAGTCTCCCTTGCTGGGTCGTGGACGACGGTGCCGCGGCATACGCCGTGGCCATATCGCTGAAGTTAGCGTCTCGGGTCCGCATTGCGGGACGCGACCGCTTTCCCGATTCGAGAACTGTTCACGCTCTGACCGCGAACCCTGCATCGAAAATGAGTCTTCCGCCCGCGACCGGCGACCCCCTGATTCCCGGGCGGCCCCTGGGGACGCCGCGGGCTGCGCGCGACCGTGCGATATAGCGCCGCCAACCTCGACATGCCAAAGTCGGGGAGCTCGGGCGCGCGCGCCGCAAGCAACGGGTGCGCATGTGCTTTCTACAATCGCGTCAGGCAGGAAAGGAGAGGCCATGGCAACCGTCTATCGGTCCAGGATCGACACCTGGCTTGTGCTGTTTCTGGCCGCGGCTCTGGCAGTTTCGCTGTACGCAAATTTTGTGATCTCTTCCGCCATGCCTTCGGCTGCGTGGGCGGTCGCAGGGTTGACCGCCGCCATCGGAATTGGCCTTCCGCTGTGGCTCATGCTCTCCACTCACTACACGCTGGATTCGCGCCAGTTGCTGGTGCAATGCGGTCCTTTCAAGTGGCGCATTGCTTTGGCGGACATCACGGCCGTCACCCCGACCACGAACCCGCTCTCGAGCCCGGCGCTTTCGCTGGATCGGCTGCGCATCGATTACGGCCAGGGCAAGTCGCTCATGATCTCTCCCCGCAACAAGGAACAGTTCCTGCGGGCCATGGAAGCCGCTCGTCGGAGCGCGGGCTGACGGTTTTCCTGGCGCAGTGTCCGCGTCCGCGCATGGCATGGGTGGCAGTCGCCGCGTCTGGATTCTGCGCCGCCTGGCAGGCGGCGCGAGGTGTGTCGCAACAATCCGGATTGATTCCAGCAGACGCACCGGGCGCGGTTCACGCGGGTTGCCGAAATCGCGGGCCGGCGCATCGGCTACGCTGAGACTTCTCCGTCGGTCCGGCGCCGCCCCGCACGGCTCGCACTGCCGCGAACACAAGGGATCCCGTGATGCCCGAGTTGGAAGGCGCGCCCGCAGGCGAAGCACTGCCGCCCGCGTGGCGGCAGCGAGTGGACCGGCACGTGCCCGAATTCGGCGGGCGCGCCGGTGAGTATTTCGGCATCTGGTTCGTCAACCTGCTGCTCAGCATCGTCACGCTTGGCATCTATTCCGCGTGGGCCAAGGTTCGCACCGAGCGGTACTTCTACGGCAACACGCGGCTTGCGGGTTCA
>JBGTIG010000326.1:0-2602 GCA_041745755.1 Lysobacterales bacterium | reverse complement strand
TGACGGGCTTCGTCGAAGCCCTGCCAGGCGCGCGCTACGTGCGTTTGCGCTGATTTCGAGGGGATGTCGGCTGCGCTCGCGGATCAATCATCGCTTGACAGCGCGCGAAGTCGTGTGAGCACACTGGATATAGGACTTGCGCGCGGCCGGGCGAAGAACCGACCGCACGGATGCGCCGGCACCTGCACACGTGTCGCAATGAAAGGCACCCAACACCCGCGGCAATGATTCCCGAGCGCGCACTCAAGGCTCGGACAACAAGGCGAACTCTTGGCCAAGAATCTCCTCATCGTCGAGTCTCCGGCCAAGGCCAAGACGATCAACAAATATCTGGGCAAGGACTTCCAGGTCCTCGCCTCCTACGGGCACGTGCGTGACCTGAAGCCGAAGGAAGGGGCCGTCGACACCGAGCACGGCTTCGCGATGGACTACGCAGTGATCGAGCGCAACCAGAAGCACGTCGACGCGATTGCGCGCGCCGCGAAGAGCGCGGATTCGCTATATCTCGCGACCGACCTTGACCGTGAGGGCGAAGCCATCAGCTGGCACATTGCCGAAATCCTCGCCGAACGCGGTCTCTTGAAAGGCAAGGCGCTGCACCGCGTGGTGTTCTCGGAAATCACCCCGCGCGCGATCAAGGAAGCGATGGCGAATCCGCGCAGCATCTCCGCCAACCTGGTCGACGCCCAGCAGGCGCGGAGGGCGCTCGACTATCTCGTCGGCTTCAATCTGTCGCCGATCCTCTGGCGCAAGGTGCAGACCGGGCTCTCCGCCGGTCGCGTGCAGTCGCCGGCGCTGCGCATGATCGTCGAGCGCGAGCAGGAGATCGAAGCCTTCGTGCCGCGCGAGTACTGGTCGGTGGAAGCCGAGTGCGCGCACGCGAAGCAGCCATTCACCGCGCGGCTGGTCAAGCTCGACGGCGCCAAATTCGAACAATTCACGATCACCGATGGCGACACGGCGCTGGCGGCGGAAACGCGCCTGCGCGACGCGGCGAAAGGCGCGCTCGTGGTCGCCGACGTCACCAGCAGGGAGCGCAAGCGCCGCCCGTCTCCACCTTTCATCACCTCGACGCTGCAGCAGGAAGCAGCACGCAAACTCGGCTTCTCGACCTCGCGCACCATGCGCGTGGCGCAGAAACTCTACGAGGGCGTGGCGATCGGCGACGAAGGACAGGTCGGTCTCATCACCTACATGCGCACCGACTCGGTCAGCGTGTCGGCCGAGGCGCTCGGCGACATCCGCGAAGTCATCGCGCGCCAGTTCGGGGCGGGCGCTGTGCCCGCGAAGCCGAACTTCTACCAGACGAAATCCAAGAACGCGCAGGAGGCCCACGAGGCCATCCGGCCCACCGAGGCCACGCACACGCCGGCGTCGATCGCACGCTATCTGGACGACGATGCGCGCAAGCTGTACGAGCTGATCTGGAAGCGCACCATCGCGAGCCAGATGGTTCCAGCGACGCTCAATACCGTGAGCGTCGAACTTGCCGCCGGTGCCGACCATTCCTTCCGCGCGAGCGGCACCACCGTGATCGATCCCGGATTCCTCGCGGTGTACGAGGAAGGCCGCGACCAGAAATCCTCCGACGACGATGACGAGAACCGCAAGCTGCCACCGCTCGCGGTCGGCGAGCGCGTGCCGCTCACCTCGATCCACACGGATCAGCATTTCACCGAACCGCCGCCGCGCTACTCGGAGGCGAGCCTCGTGAAGGCGCTGGAGGAGCACGGCATCGGTCGGCCCAGCACGTATGCGAGCATCATCCAGACACTGCTCGCGCGCGAATACGTGACGCTCGATTCGCGCCGCTTCCGCCCATCGGACGTCGGCCGCGTGGTCGCCAATTTCCTGTCGCAGCACTTCACGCGTTACGTCGACTACGACTTCACCGCGAAGCTCGAGGACGAGCTCGACGGCGTGGCGCGTGGCGAGGAAGCGTGGCAGCCGCTCATGACGCGCTTCTGGGAACCGTTCAAGCTGCTGGTCGACGACAAGCGCGAATCGGTCGATCGCAACGAGGCCAGTGGCACCCGCATTCTCGGCACCCATCCTGCCAGCGGACTCGAAGTCTCGGTGCGGCTGGGCCGCTTCGGCCCGCTCGCGCAGATCGGCAACAAGGACGCCGGCGATGCGCTCAAGTTCGCCAGCCTGCGTCCGGGCCAGAGCATCGCCACCATCTCGCTGGACGACGCGATCGATCTGTTCCGCCTGCCACGCACGCTCGGGCAGGCTGCGGATGGCGAGGACATCGTCGCCGCTATCGGCCGCTTCGGTCCCTTCGTCAAGCACGGAAAGGTGTACGCGTCGCTCGCGAAAGAGGACGATCCCTACACCATCGAGTTGCCGCGTGCGCTCGAACTCTTCGCGCAGAAGCGCGAGCTCGCCGCCAATCGACTGATCGCGAGTTTCGACGACGGCGCCATCGAGATCGTCAACGGCCGCTACGGGCCGTACATCACGGACGGCAGCAAGAACGGCCGCATCCCGAAGGATCGGGATCCGAAATCCGTGACACGGGAGGAAGCCATCGCCTGGCTCGCTGCGGCCCCCGAACGGGCCGCGCGCGGACGCGGCGGCAAGGGCGCCGCGCGCAAGGCGC
>JBGTIG010000325.1:0-2597 GCA_041745755.1 Lysobacterales bacterium | reverse complement strand
CCCGCAGCACCGGTGGGCGGTATCACCGGCAATCTTGTGCTGGTCGATGACGGCATCTCCACACCACCTGCGGGCGTTCCCCGGGACGGCTGCGAGATGCCCTTCGTCAACGCCGCGGCAGTCGCCGGCAACATCGCCTTGATCGAGCGCGGTTCGTGCAATTTCACAGTCAAGGTCAAGAATGCTCAGCTCGCCGGCGCCACGGCGGCGATCATCTTCAACAATGTCGCATCCGGCCTTCCCGGCATGGGCGGCGCAGACGCCACGGTGACAATCACGTCCTACGGCATCAGCCAGGCAGACGGCAACGCGATTCTTGCGCAGCTGCCTGCACCTGGCGTCAACGCGACCCTCGGTCTCGACCCTGCCGGGGCGCTCTCGGGCACCAATGCCGGCTTCGTCCGCATGAATGCGCCGAATCCTGTGCAACCGGGATCGTCCGTGTCGCACTGGACGATCGACACCTTTCCGAACCTGCTGATGGAACCGTCGATCAACGCCAACCTCTTCAGCGACGTGGACCTGACTATCCCTCTGTTCCGCGATATCGGATGGAACGACAACGCGCCTCCAGGCCTTTACATCTTCGAAGGTGGCTTCGAGGAGTTCTGATCACTCCAGTGCAATGAGTCGCGCATGTTGCCTGCGCGTGGTTCATAATTTGCGGAAAGCTGTGACGGACGGGCGAGACGAAAATCTCGCCCGTTCCGTTTTGGGCAAGTGATGTGCGTGCGAATTGGCGCTGCCTCCATTGCGTCGGGTCAAGGACCCGACCGGCCACGCTGGCTCGTGGGGGCTTACGATCGAGCGGGAGGCATCGGCGCCGGCGTCAATGACCGAAGTGACCATTCCCTGAAGCCATTTCAAGGGGAGCGGTGCGCCTCGATTGCTGCATCCGCGAGCGCGCGCATCGCGAGACGGTACGGGCCCGGTCCGTGGCTCAGCCTGGCGACGCCGAGTTCAGCGAGTCGCGCCAACGCCGGCAGGTTCGGACTCATCATGAGGTTCACCGGCAGCGGGCAAGCGGTGCAGAGCGATTCGATCAGTCGCTCGTCAACCAGGCCCGGCGCGAAGAATCCGCTCGCGCCGGCATCCGCATAGGCCCGCGACCTTGCAACCGCTTCCGCGACCAGCGCGGCGTCGTGCGCGGTCGATTGCAGGAACACGTCTGTCCTTGCATTGATGAAGGCCGGAATCCCATGCGCCTGTGACGCCTCCCGCGCAGCGCGTATGCGGGTAGCCTGCACGGCAATCGGATGCAGTCCCCTCGCGCCGACGATCTGATCCTCGAAGTTGCAACCGATTGCGCCCGCGCCGAGTGCGCGCGTGAGGGTTGCTGCCACGACCGCAGGCTCGACGCCGTAACCGCCCTCGAGATCGACCGTCACCGGCAAATCGACCGCACCGACAATGCGCTCGAGATTCGCAAGCGCCAGATCCAGCGGCAGGTCCTCGCCATCGGCGCAACCGTGCGCCATCGCGACCGACCAGCTGCCCGTGGCGATGGCCTTGGCGCCGGAATTCGCAACCACCACTGCGCTGCCGGCATCCCATGCATTGAACAGCACCAGCGGCGCACCCGGGACGTGCAGTGCCTCGAATGCGCGCGCGCGTTCCAGTTGACTCGCCATCCCGCCGTTCTCCGCGATCCCGCCCCGGACCGGCCGAACTATAGGCGACGCGATCGATCGGCGCATCGGGCGATCGGTGAATTTCCCGACTTCAGTGCAGCGCCGCCGCCGGCAGGCGCATGGGCATCCCGGTTTCCGAGCCGATGGCCGAATTGGAAATCAGGATGCGCGCGGGCGCACCCGATCGAGCAACACCAGGACCTCGTAATGGCGCGTGTGCGGAAACATGTCGAGGAGTCTTGCCTTTCGCGGAACCCAGGAGGGCATCATCGCCAGGTCGCGCGCGAGTGAATCGCCGTTGCAACTGGAATAGATCAGGTGCTGCACGCTGGATGTCTCGAGCCACCGGCTGAGTTCCGGCCCGATGCCGCGTCTTGGCGGGTTGACGATCACAAGGTCAGGCGAGGGGTTCGAGTCACCCACGAACGCCGTGGCGTCCCCCACCTCGAAGCGGACCCCTGCGATGCCGATCTCGTCACGGCTGCGCCTCGCGCTGGCAATCGCCTCGGCACTGGACTCGATTCCCACCACGCGGCGGACGCCGTTGGCCACGTGCAGAGCGAATCCACCGACGCCGCAATAGAGGTCCCAGATGTTGGAGGGATCGATACTGTCGGTCCAGTCGCGGGTTTGCGCGTAGAGCGCCGCTGCCACGCAACTGTTGGTCTGGAAGAAGCTACGGGGTGCGAGGTGGAGAGGCAGGCCGTTGATCCGCATTTCGATCTGCCGCTCGGCGGTCAGCACCACTTCCTCCGCGCCCTCCAGTACGGCCTTGTGCTCCGGCTGCACGTTCACCGACACCACGCGCAGTCCCGGCAGCAGAGCCAGCAGGCCCGGGAGGTGCTTCCGGATGCGCGCGATCGCCTCGTGTGACCGCAGTACGAATCGCAGCATGCAATCGCCCGAGTGTTCCGCCAGCGTCAGCAGAATGAACTTGAGTTCTCCGCGGCGATTCGTCACATCGTA
>JBGTIG010000324.1:0-8133 GCA_041745755.1 Lysobacterales bacterium | reverse complement strand
GCGCGTGCCAGCCTTCGCCCACGATCCCATCGCCGTGCGCGATTACGCAGCCGACCATGGGGTTCGGCCGCGCGGTGAACGCGCCGTTTTCCGCCAGCGCGAGCGCGCGCTCCATGAGCGCGGCATCCATGGTCGAGAAGTCGGTCACGGAAAGTCCATTAGCGAACGCGTACGCGAACCAGCCCCGATTCAGAATCGGGCTGGTTCAATACCGCCAGTTGACGACGCTTGCATCCTGGCGATTCTATCGCGAGGCTTTGCGAGCCATTTCGGGAGTGCGGGCATGAACAACAACCTGTTGGCGGTTGGACTGGGTGCGCTGGTGCTGGGCGGAGTGGCGGTCGCGGCGTATCAGAACGCCAATCGCGGCCCAGAGTTCGTGGAGGTCGTCGCGGCGGCGGCAGTCACCGAGACCGAGACCATCAAGTCACCGCGGGAAGTCTGCTCCGACCGCATCGTCGAGCGTCGCGCGCCGGAACGTGACGGATTGGTGGGAGGCACCGTCGCCGGTGCCCTGATCGGCGGACTGGTGGGCAACCAGATTGGCGGCGGCAGTGGTCGCGATATCGCAACAGTCGGCGGTGCCATCGCCGGCGGGTACGCCGGTCGCGAGGCCGATCGCCGGCACGTCGGCGGTCAGGTCACTTCGCACGCCGTGCGCGACTGCCGCACGGTCACCGACACCACGACGCGCGAACACGTGGTCGGCTACGACGTCACCTACCGGTTCGAGGACCAGCTGCGGACCGTTCGCATGACGGAGAAGCCCGGCCCGACCTTGCCAGTGGTCGACGGTGTCGTGGTCACGCGGGTGCCGGATACTTCGGTGCCGACGAACGCGCCGACGGGCTAATCGCCGCATCCGCACTCGGCTACTGAGCACCCGTCAGACGGGTCAGCCGAGCGAGCTCGGCTGCTGCGGGGATACGGGGATCCCGTCGACTCCGTAGGTGCCGAGCTCGCTCGGCACGCTGTCCTGGGAGGACTTGACCAAGACTTCCATGTTGCGCGTCCTGAGCGGGCGTCTGCTCGTGCGTGGCGAGCACACACGCCCTCGCCCGCCCGGCCCCGCTCAGCGCCTGCCGATCCGCTTGGGCACCTGCGGTTCGTCGGCCAACAGCGATAGCTGGATGTCGCCCATCGAGGGCAGGTCGCGCTCGAGGCGCTCGATCTCCTCGCGAAACGCATGCACGTCCTCGAACCTGCGGTAAACCGACGCGAAGCGCACGAATCCGACCTGGTCCAGCTCCTTGAGTTCGTGCATGACGAACTCGCCCACGCGCAGGCTGGGCAACTCGCGTTCACCGGTCTTGCGCACCGAGTGGAGCACTGCCCGCACGGCCACGTCGATCTGTTCCGCGGATACCGGGCGCTTGTGCAGGGCGCGCTCGAAGCTGGTGCGCAGTTTGCGCTCGTCGAAAGTCTCCCGGCGGTCGTCGCTCTTGACGATCGCCGGGAGGCGGATCTCCGCCGTCTCGAACGTGTTGAAGCGCTCGGAACATTCGGGACACTCGCGTCGGCGCCGGATTGCAGTGCCGTCGTCGGTTTCGCGCGAATCGATCACCCGGGTGTCTTCGTGCTGGCAGTACGGACAATGCATCAGGACCTTGCTGGTTGGCTGCCGGAGGGGCCCGCGCGGAGTGACAGGTTCGGAGCGCCGGAACGCATCTGGGCGCTCAGGCGTATACCGGAAAGGCGCGGCACTGCGCCTTAACCTGGTCGCGCACGCGATGAAGGACCGCGGTATCGATCGGCGCGTCGACCACGTCGGCCAGCCAGCCCGCCAGCTCGCGACAATCGGCTTCAGCGTAGCCGCGCGTGGTGACCGCAGGCGTGCCGATGCGAAGCCCCGAAGTGATGAAGGGAGAACGCGGATCGTTCGGCACCGCGTTCTTGTTGACCGTGATGTGCGCGTGCCCGAGCGCTTCTTCCGCGTCCTTGCCGGTGGCGTCGCGACCGATGAGATCGATCAGCATCAAATGGTTGTCGGTTCCGCCCGACACGATGCGGTAGCCGCGCTCCATCAGCGTCGAAGCCATCGCCCGCGCGTTGCGGACCACCTGTTCCTGGTAGGTCTTGAACGAGGGCTCCAGTGCTTCCTTGAACGCGACCGCTTTGGCGGCGATGACGTGCATCAGCGGGCCGCCCTGCGTCCCGGGAAATACCATGGACTGGATCTTCTTCTCGATGGCGGGATTGGCTCGCGCAAGGATCACCCCGCCGCGCGGCCCCCGCAGCGTTTTGTGCGTGGTGGATGTCACGATGTCGGCGTGCGGCAGCGGCGTCGGATAGACGCCTGCCGCGACCAGTCCCGCGACGTGCGCCATGTCGACGAAGAAATACGCCTCCACGCGCTTCGCTATCGACGCCATGCGTGCCCAGTCGATGGCTCTCGAGTACGCGGAGAACCCGCCGACCAGCATCTTCGGCCGGTGCTCGAGCGCCAGGCGTTCGATCTCGTCGTAATCGATCAGGCCCGATTCCACGTCGATGCCGTATTGCACTGCGTTGAAGAGCTTGCCGGAGAAATTCACCTTGGCGCCGTGGGTCAGGTGGCCGCCGTGCGCCAGGCTCATGCCGAGGATGGTGTCGCCTGGCTTAAGCAGAGCCAGGTACACCGCGGCATTGGCTTGCGAGCCCGAGTGCGGCTGCACGTTGGCGTAGTCCGCACCGAACAGCTGCTTGACGCGATCGATCGCCAGCTGCTCGGCGATGTCGACATACTCACAGCCGCCGTAGTAGCGCTTCCCGGGATATCCTTCCGCGTATTTGTTGGTCAACACCGTGCCCTGGGCGGCGAGGACACGCGGGCTCGCGTAGTTCTCCGAAGCGATCAGCTCGACGTGGTCCTCCTGCCGCTGCAATTCGGCCGCGATCGCGCGTCCAAGCTCCGGATCGAACTCGTCGAGATCGGTGCAATTCCTGAACATGTGCCGACCCGTCAATGACCTGCCCGGTATCTTAGCCCCTGCCCCGACGATGAGCGCGCCGCCCCCTTGACTCGCCCTGCCACCGCCCCCGACGCCACTGCCCCCGCTTCCGGCGAAGCCCTTGCGCGCATGGCGCAGGCCCACGCGCACTTCGTGGCCTTCGAATTCGGGCAGGGTCACGCCGTTCTCGAGGAAGTGATCGCGCTGGCACCCGACTTCCTCCCTGCCCGCTGGGCGCGCTTCCAGCTGCCACGGGCGTTGAGCCACGAATCGGACGCCGCGCTGGATGACTTCCGCGCAGGCTGGCGTGCGGGCGTGGCGGAGTTCGCTGCGATCGACTGGAACCTGCCGCGCTGGCGCGCCCAGATCTGGGGCTGCGTCGGCCAGTGCACGGCGTTCTATCGCCATTATCTCGGGGACGACGTCACCGACGACATGCGGACCTACGGCCTGCTGATATCGAACATGATGCACGCGCTGGTTGGCGCGCTTCCCGTGCCGAGACCGCCCGCCAGAACGCGCAGGCGCGTCGTCTACATCAGCGCCTACACCTACGAGCACACGGTGACGCGACTGTTCGGACCGCTGCTGGCGCGGCTGGATCGAACGCGGTTCGAAACCCATCTGCTGCAGCTCGATCCCACGGTCGACACCCATACGGACTCGCTGGTGGCGAGCGTCGCCAGTACCCATGGCGGCCCTCGGGAGGCGCACGCCTGGTGCAACCTTCTCGTGGAACTTGCTGCGGACGTGATCGTGTATTCGGACGTGGGAATGCATCCGCTCACGCAGGGACTGGCGGCGTTGCGTCTCGCACCGTTGCAGATCGTGCTCTGGGGGCATCCCGTCACCACGGGGCTTCCCGGCGTCGATCGCTTTCTCTCGAGCGACTGGTTCGAGCCCGCGGAAGCCGAGGAACACTACGTCGAATCCCTGGTGCGACTACCCGGAATCGGTGCGAGTCCGGCCGCACCCACGGTGTCGGCGCGGGTTCCACGCTCCTGGCCGGCGGCCACGGGTCAAACGTTCGTCGAACTCCTCTGCGCACAGAGCGTATTCAAGCTCCTGCCTGCGCAATGCGACCTGCTGGTGTCGATCCTCGCCGCGGCGCCGGACGCGCGACTGCACTTGACGCCCCACGCCAACACCGGCGTCAGGGACGGTTTCCGCGCACGCCTGGGGGCAGCACTGGCAAGCGCAGGCGGCGACCCCGACGTCCAGCTGGTCCTGCATCCGCTGCTGCCACTCGGAGAGTTTCGCGGTCTCTGTGCGCGCTGCGACCTCGGGCTCGACACCATCGGGTGGTCCGGGGGCATGAGCGCGATCGACCAGCTCGGCGAAGGCCTACCGGTTCTCACGTTTCCCGGCGAATCCATGCGCAGCCGACAGACCGCCGCCCTCCTGCACCAGCTCGGGGTCCAGGAACTCGTCGCGAACGATGTTTCCGATTATCTCGGCCGCGCGCTGACGCTGATCGCGGACGATGCCGTGCGCACCCGACTGCGCGAGCGCATCCTTGGCAACCGCGGGAGGCTCTACAATACTGCGCCGGTGCACCGGGCCTTTGCGGAATGTCTCGCGAAGGCCTGAACGAACACAGCCCGGACTCATCAGCAACGCGGATTTCGGAGGCGAGGAGGATCCCGCTTCCGCAAGTTCCGCTGCGCCTCGCCGCCCGACGTGCATCGCGCGCCGGCAAACTTCGGAATCGAACTGACCATGCAATACATCTACACCATGATCGGCGTCAGCAAGATCGTGCCGCCGAAACGCGAGATCATCAAGGACATCTCCCTGTCGTTCTTTCCCGGCGCCAAGATCGGGCTGCTGGGCCTGAATGGTGCGGGCAAGTCGACGGTGCTCCGGATAATGGCCGGCGTCGACACGGATTTCCACGGGGAGTCGCGGCCACAGGCCGGTATCAAGGTCGGATTCCTCGAGCAGGAGCCGAAGCTCGATCCCGACATGACGGTGCGCGAAGCGGTCGAGGAAGGTGTGGGTGAAGTCCTGGGCGCGCAGAGCGCGCTGGACGCGGTGTACGCCGCCTACGCCGAACCCGATGCCGACTTCGACAAGCTCGCAGCCGAACAGCAGCGTCTCGAAGGCATCCTCGCCGCCGGCGACGCGAGCACGCTGACGCAGCAACTGGACATCGCGGCCGATGCGCTGCGCCTGCCGCCCTGGGACGCGAAAATCGGCCCCTTGTCCGGCGGCGAGAAACGGCGTGTCGCCCTGTGCCGACTGCTGCTCTCGAAGCCCGACATGCTGCTGCTCGACGAGCCGACCAACCATCTCGACGCGGAATCCGTCGAATGGCTCGAACAGTTCCTCGCGCGCTTTCCGGGCACCGTGGTCGCGGTCACGCACGACCGCTACTTCCTCGAGAACGCGGCGGAATGGATCCTCGAGCTCGATCGTGGCCGCGGCATTCCCTGGAAGGGCAACTACACCTCCTGGCTAGAGCAGAAGACCGAGCGCCTGAAACAGGAGGACTCGGCGGAAAAGGGCCGGCAGAAAGCCCTCGCACGCGAACTCGAATGGGTGCGCAGCAATGCCAAGGGCGGCCGCTCCAAGGGCAAGGCGCGTCTCGCGCGCTTCGAGGAGCTCAACTCGGTCGAATACCAGCGCCGCAACGAGACCAACGAGATTTTCATTCCGCCCGGCGAACGCCTGGGCGAACAGGTCATCGAGTTCAAGGGTGTTTCCAAGAGCTTCGGCGATCGCCTGCTCATCGATGACCTCAGCTTCAAGGTGCCGCCCGGCGCGATCGTCGGCATCATCGGTCCGAATGGCGCAGGCAAATCGACACTGTTCAAGATGGTCATCGGCAAGGAGCAGCCGGATTCCGGCGAGGTCGCCATCGGCCAGACGGTGAAGCTCGCCTATGTCGACCAGAGCCGCGAGGCGTTGACCGGGAACCACAACGTGTTCCAGGAAGTGTCGGGCGGGCTCGATATCCTCAACATCAACGGGATGGAGATCCAGTCGCGCGCGTATCTCGGCCGTTTCAACTTCCGGGGCCAGGACCAGCAGAAGCTGGTGGGCACGCTGTCGGGTGGCGAACGCGGACGCCTGCACCTCGCCAAGACGCTGTTACAGGGCGGCAACGTCCTGCTGCTCGATGAGCCCTCAAACGATCTCGACGTGGAAACGCTGCGTGCGCTCGAGGACGCCCTGCTGGAGTTCCCGGGTTGCGTCATGGTGATCTCGCACGATCGCTGGTTTCTCGACCGCATCGCCACGCACATCCTGTCTTTCGAAGGGGACTCGCACGTCGAATTCTTCCAGGGCAACTATCGCGAGTACGAGGAAGACAAGCGTCGCCGACTCGGTGAGGAAGGCGCGAAGCCGCATCGTCTCCGCTTCAAGGCGCTGAAGTGACGGCTGGGCCCTCGCCGCTGGCGAGCGCGCCTGTTCCTATCGGCTTTTCCGCGGAATGGAGATCCGGCAACTGTCCTGCTCAATGCGCAAGGGCGCTCGATTCCTGTCTTCACAGGGATGACCAGCAGGAATCGAAAGCGGGAATGTCGACGTGAACTTTGTTGCGGCGCTTCGGGATCGCTGGGCAGAGGTGAACTCCCTGGTCTGCGTCGGGCTTGATCCGGAACCCTCGCGATTTCCCGCGCACCTCGCCGAGGACCCAGACGCGGTGTTCGCGTTCTGCCGCGACATCGTGGACGCCACCGCCGAGCTTGCCTGCGCTTTCAAGCCGCAGATCGCGCATTTCGCCGCCCTGGGCGCCGAAGCGGCGCTGGCGCGGCTGATCGCGCATATCCATGGCACCCACCCCGCGATCCCGGTGATTCTCGACGCCAAGCGCGGCGACATCGGCAACACGGCGCAGCACTACGCAAGCGAGGCGTTCGACCGATACCGCGCCGACGCGGTGACGGTGAACCCGTACCTCGGGCGCGACGCCGTGCAGCCGTTCCTGGATCGTGTCGACAAGGGCGTGATCATCCTCTGCCGCACGTCGAACGCGGGCGCAGCTGAATTCCAGGATCTGCGCATCGCCGGCGACGCTGCGTGTCCCACGATGCCGCTGCATCGATTCATCGCCGGGAAAGTTTCGCGAGAGTGGAACCAGGAAGGCAACTGCGCGCTGGTGGTCGGGGCGAGTGCGCCGGCCCAGCTTGCCGAGGTCCGTGCGATCGCGGGAAACATGCCGCTGCTGGTGCCGGGCGTCGGTGCGCAGGGTGGCGACGTCGAAGCCATCGTGCGGAGCGGCCTTGATCGCGCCCGCGCCGGGCTCCTCATCAGCGCATCCCGCAGCATCCTCTACGCCTCGGACGAAGGACACTTTGCCGAGGCGGCGCGCGACGCGACCCGCGCGCTTCGCGACACCATCAACCGGTTTCGTTGAGAGCCGGCTGCATCGGACCGGGAACGAACGTGGCGTGAACCCGGAGTTCTAACGGGGGGTCCTCCGCGCACGCGAACGCAGCGCCGCGCGCGGAGCGGCGATCGCGAAGTGGGCGAAGATCGCGGCGAATGCTGCCGCCCGCCTGACGATTCCCTCGGATGCCCACTCGAACTTGCGGAAGTATCGCCAGAGGCCCAGATGCTTGTGCCACTCGACGAAGAACGGTCGGCTGCGGCTCGACACGCCGCGCACGTGCACAACCCTGACGTCGTTGGCGACGGCAACGGCGCCGCCGGCGTTGCGCACGCGTCGGCACAGGTCGAGGTCTTCGGCGTGCAATCGATACGCCTCGTCGAAGCCGCCGACCGCGTCGAAAGACGCGCGCGACATCAAGATCAGTGCGCCCGACACCGCGTCCACGCGCTGCAGGTCCATGGCGGGCTCGACGGGCGCCGCCAGACTGTCGCGGCGCCCCGCCCCTGCGATCAGTCGATCGAGCGTCGGGTCCAGCCGGCGCGCTGCGGGATCGCGCGAGCCGTCAGCGCCCACGAGATCGGCGCCGATCAGGCCGAAGACCTGCGCGGTATCGAGGTGCGTCCGCAGACGCTCCAGCGAATCCGCCTCGACCAGGCAGTCGGGATTCACGAACGCGAGCCAGGGCGCATGCGACGCACGCGCACCCTGATTGCAGGCGCGACCGAATCCGGCATTGTTCCTGTTCGCGTGGACCCGGACCCGCGCATCGCGCCCGGCGTGTCGCCTGCCGATATCTGCACTGTCGTCGTCGGAGGCGTTGTCGACCACCACGATCTCGGTCGCACCGCTGGCGCGGCGCAGCCG
>JBGTIG010000323.1:0-5851 GCA_041745755.1 Lysobacterales bacterium | reverse complement strand
GACTGCGGAGAGGTGGCCGAGTGGTTTAAGGCAGCGGTCTTGAAAACCGCCGTGGGCTTATCCCCACCGTGGGTTCGAATCCCACTCTCTCCGCCATTCCTGCGGAATGGCCCCGAGGCTCGGATTCCCCGGCCCGGTCGTTGAGACGACCGGTCGTTCGATCGAGCGCGCGCCAGTGGCGCGCAGGCGCTCGCTCTCACCCCACCCTCTCCGCCAACCATACGGGTCTGACGCCGCGCGGTGAATGGCAGCCGTTGCCGCGCCCCGGCGCGGCTGGCACTCGGGTGCCGTGTCTGGCAGCGTGTGCGGCATGAGCACTGCACCAAAAAGATCTTCCAAGTCGTCCCAGGGCGATCGGAACGGGAACGGCAGCGGGAAGGAACCTGCGCCCGGCAAATCCACCGAGCGCCGCGTTCCGCGCAGGACCACTCCGACCTGGGAGATCGAACTTCTGATCTCGGGCGTGACGGTGTTCTCGTTGTTGCAGCTTCCCGGCGCGCTCGACAACACCTACGTCGGACTCGAGAACCGGCTCGACCGCAGCTGGGCCACGGCCTTGCTGCTCGCGTACTTTTACCTGAAGGCATCGGTGGTCATCCTGGCCACCATGTTTGTTGCGCATCTCGTCATGCGTGCCTACTGGGTCTCCCTCGTGGGGCTGGATTCCGTCTATCCCGACGGCATCCAGTGGGGCAAGCTCAGGCTCGGCACGATCAAGCGCAGCACCGAGGAGGCGATGTCCGCGCCGCTCGGCGAGCGGATCGCTGCGGCCGATGATCGCTCTTCGCTGATTTTTGCCATCGGGGTCAGCCTCGCCGGACTGCTGCTGGTGATGACGATCTTCGTCGCCGCAGCGCTCGCGCTTTCGCTGCCGCTGTCCCGCGTCGAAGCCCTGGCGCCCTATCAGGCGTTGCTGGTGCCGGTGATCTTCGGCCTGCTGCTGCTGCCGTGGCTGCTCGCGTGGCTGGTGGATCTCTGGATCGGCGACCGACTGGATCCCCGGCGGGGAGCGGGGCGCTGGTTGCACCGGCTGTTCCGCGCCGCATACCGGCTGGGACTGGGCCAGGCGAGCAATCCCACGCTCGCCCTGGTGGGCAGTCACGAAGGCAGCACGCGAGTGCGCGTCCTGGTCCGGGTTGCCATCGTGCTGGTGTTGCTCGGCATCGTGTGGGTGCATCAAATCGACAAGGAGGACCGCAGCGCGGGCAGTTTCAGCTTCGTGCCAACCGACAGCCCGGGAGCTGCGCACACGCTGCGCTCAGGTCATTACGACTCCATGCGCGATGTCGAGTCCGACACGCCGTTGCCCTACATCGCGAGCGAACTGGCCGACGGCGATTACCTCAGGCTCACCGTGCCCTACCGTCCCAACCTGCACAACGCGACACTCGCGCGCGTCTGCCCAAAGGGCGCGGTCGAGGAACCGAAGGGCACGCGGGCGCGCGACCGCCGCCGCATCGAGTTGCTGCTCTGCCATTCGCGCATCCATGCCGTTTCGCTGGATGGAGCACCAGTCCGCGGACTGGGTTACGACTTCGCGACCGACCCGAAGTCCGGATTGCCGGTCATCGTCGCCATGATCGACATTCGCCATCTCGAGCGCGGGCGCCATGAACTCGGCGTGCGGCGTCCACGCGTGGAATCGGACGACGATCCGCGCGACTACCGCATTCCGTTCTGGCGTTGACCGCACCGTTTCCGGCAGGGTCCATGGCCTCGGTTATCATCCGCGGCCCATCCGGCTGGTGACTCCGTGACTGCCCGTATCCTCGATGGCAAGGCCATAGCGCAGAACGTGCTCGACGCCGTGCGCGACGCTGTGGCCGCGCGCGTCGACGCGGGGCTTTCGCGCCCCGGTCTTGCGGTCGTGCTGGTGGGCGGCGATGCAGCCTCGCTGGTCTATGTGCGCAACAAGCGCCGGGCTTGCGTGCACGTCGGCTTCGCCGCTTTCGACCATGACCTGCCCGCGTCCACCACGCAGGCGGAATTGCTCGCGCTCATCGATCAGTGCAACGCCGATCCGCGAATCCATGGCGTGCTGGTACAGGCGCCGCTCCCGGAACCCCTCGATGTGACCGAGCTGGTCGACCGCATCGTCCCGGATAAGGACGTGGACGGATTTCATGCCGAGAACGTCGGTCGCCTGGCCTTGCGACAACCGGGGTTGCGTCCGTGTACGCCCAAGGCCGTGATGACGCTGCTCGCCAATATCGATCGACCCGTGCGCGGCATGGATGCGGTGGTGATCGGCGCTTCCAATCACGTGGGCAGGCCCATGGCGATGGAATTGCTGCTGGCGGGCGCCACCGTGACGAGCTGCCATCGTTTCACGCACGACCTCCCCGCCAAGGTCGGCGCGGCGGATCTCGTGGTCGTGGCGGCCGGCAAGCCGGGTCTCGTGCGCGGGGAGTGGATCAAGCCCGGGGCGGTGGTCATCGATATCGGCATCAACCGGCGCGAAGACGGCACGCTGGTGGGAGACGTCGATTTTGCCGAGGCTTCGATGCGCGCAAGCTGGATCACGCCCGTGCCTGGCGGCGTCGGGCCGATGACCGTGGCCATGCTGATGCTCAACACGCTGGAAGCGGCCGAGATGGCGGAGGGTTCGTCGCTGCCATCACCCGACGCACGCGCTGGGCAGGCTTTCGCCTAGGCACGCGCTTTGCGGAGGCGGCACTGCGCCGACCTCTATGCAGGGGCAGGTCCGGCGCCGCGCCCGCGGCTGCGCAAGGGCTTTGATGCGCACCCGGTCGGGACCCGGTAACCCGTTATACTGGCGCGCTTTCCGGGGTGGCGCGAAAGCATGCGCATCAAGACCGAAGCCCTGACCTTCGACGACGTGTCGCTCGTACCCGCGCATTCCGCGGTCCTGCCCAAGGACGTGTCGCTCGCAACGCGTCTCACGCGTCGCCTCCAGCTCAATGTCCCGATCGTTTCCGCCGCGATGGATACGGTGACGGAAGCGCGCCTGGCCATTGCCATGGCGCAGTACGGCGGCGTTGGCATCGTGCACAGGAATCTGTCGGTCCAGCACCAGGCCGCGCAGGTGCGGCTGGTCAAGATCTTCGAAGCCGGCGTCATCCGCGAGCCTTTCACGGTCGGGCCGGACACCTCGATCCGCGAGGTCCTCGAACTCACCCGCGCGCGCAACATCTCGGGCGTTCCGGTGGTCGACGGCGATCGGCTCGTCGGCATCGTGACCAGTCGTGACCTCCGCTTCGAGACGCGCCTCGACGATCCGGTGCGCAACGTGATGACGGGCGAGGATCGCCTCGTTACCGTTGGCGAGGATGCCAGCGATGAGGAGGTCATCGGCCTCCTGCACAGGCATCGCATCGAGAAGGTTCTGGTCGTCAACGAAGACTTCCGGCTGCGCGGCCTGATCACCGTCAAGGACATCCAGAAATCGCGCGAGAACCCCTTCGCGGCCAAGGACCAGCGTGAGCGCCTGTTCGTGGGTGCGGCTGTCGGCATCGGCGGTGACACCGACGCGCGCGTCGAGGCGCTGGTCGAGGCCGGTGTCGACGTGGTTGTCGTCGACACTGCCCATGGCCATGCGCAGGGCGTGATCGAGCGTGTTGCCTGGGTCAAGAAGAACTTTCCCCAGGTCGATGTGATCGGCGGCAACATCGTCACCGGCGACGCCGCGCTCGCGCTGCTCGACGCGGGTGCGGATGCGGTCAAGGTGGGCGTCGGACCCGGTTCGATCTGCACGACGCGCATCATCGCGGGTGTCGGAGTACCGCAGATCACCGCGATCTCGATGGTGGCGGAAGCGCTGGAAGACCGCATTCCGTTGATCGCGGACGGAGGCGTGCGCTTTTCGGGCGACATCGCGAAGGCGATCGCGGCCGGGGCGAGCACCGTGATGATTGGCGGCCTGTTCGCCGGCACCGAAGAGGCGCCCGGCGAAGTCGAGCTGTTCCAGGGACGGAGCTACAAGAGCTATCGCGGAATGGGTTCGCTCGGTGCCATGCAGGACGGCAGCAAGGATCGTTATTTCCAGGACGCGAGCGATGCCGACAAGCTGGTGCCGGAAGGAATCGAGGGCCGCGTACCGTATCGGGGTGCACTGCGGAACGTCGTGCACCAGCTCGCGGGCGGCCTGCGTGCATCCATGGGTTACGTCGGCTGTGCGACGGTCGAGGAGATGCGCACTCGACCGGTATTCGTGCGTGTCACCAATGCCGGCATTCGCGAAAGCCACGTGCACGATGTCCAGATCACCAAGGAGCCACCCAATTACCGCACGAGCTGACGCGGGAGCCGCGGCCGCATGAGCGAGGCCGATATCCATGGCGACCGCATCCTGATCCTGGATTTCGGTGCGCAGTACACGCAGCTCATCGCGCGCCGAATCCGCGAGATTGGCGTGTACTGCGAAATCTGGGCATGGGATCACGATCCGCAGGAGATCGCCGCGTTCGCGCCGAAGGGCATCGTCTTGTCCGGAGGGCCCGAATCGACCACTGCCGCGAACTCCCCGCGCGCGCCGCAACAGGCCTTCGATGCCCGCATTCCGATTCTCGGCATCTGCTACGGCATGCAGACAATGGCCTTGCAGCTCGGAGGCACGGTGGAGCGGGAACACACTGCCGAATTCGGATACGCGGAGCTGGAACTCACCGAGCCCAGCACGCTGCTGGATCGATTCACCGATCGAGTCGACGGCGAACGCAGGCTCGACGTCTGGATGAGCCACGCCGACCGGGTGACGGAGTTGCCGCCGGGCTTCAAGACGATCGCCTGCACGGACTCGTTGCCGATCGCGGCGATGGCGGACGAATCGTCGCGTCGCTATGGCGTGCAATTTCACCCGGAGGTGACGCATACGAAATCGGGAGAGGCGATCCTGCGCCGTTTCGTGCTGGAGATCTGCGGTTGCACCGCGCTCTGGAACGCGGCCAACATCGTGCAGGACCAGATCGCGCGCGTACGCTCGCGGGTAGGCAGCGAGCACGTACTGCTCGGCTTGTCCGGCGGGGTCGACTCGTCCGTGGTCGCGGCGCTGCTGCATCGAGCCATCGAGAAGCAGCTCACCTGCGTGTTCGTCGATACCGGCCTCCTGCGCTGGCAGGAAGGCGACCAGGTGATGGCGACGTTCGCCGAACATCTCGGTGTGCGCGTCATCCGCGTCGACGCGCGCGAGCGATACTTCGCGGCGCTGGCCGGAGTGGTCGATCCGGAAGCCAAACGCAAGATCATCGGCGGTCTTTTCGTCGAGATATTCGAGGAACAGGCATCGCGGATTGCGGACGCCCGGTGGCTTGCGCAGGGCACCATCTATCCGGACGTCATCGAGTCCGCGGGGAGCGGCACCGGCAAGGCGCATGTCATCAAGAGCCACCACAACGTGGCGGGTTTGCCGGAAGCAATGAGCCTCGGATTGGTCGAGCCGCTGCGCGAACTGTTCAAGGATGAGGTGCGTCGCATCGGTGTGGAGCTCGGCCTGCCCCGCGAAATGGTGTATCGGCATCCGTTTCCGGGGCCGGGGCTCGGGGTGCGCGTGCTCGGTGAGGTCAAGCCCGAGTACGTCGACCTGCTGGCACGCGCCGACGCGATCTTCATCGACGAGCTCAGGCGCAACGGTCTTTACGATCGGGTGAGCCAGGCGTTCGCCGTGTTCCTGCCGGTGCGCTCGGTCGGCGTGGTGGGAGACGCGCGCGCCTACGAGTGGGTGATTGCGCTGCGGGCGGTGGAGACCATCGATTTCATGACCGCGCAGTGGGCACGCCTGCCGTACGATTTCCTCGATCTGGTGTCGAGGCGAATCATCAACGAGCTGCGCGAGGTTTCCCGCGTGGTCTACGACATCAGCGGCAAACCCCCGGCGACCATCGAATGGGAATGA
>JBGTIG010000322.1:0-1950 GCA_041745755.1 Lysobacterales bacterium | reverse complement strand
CAGCGCAAGTCCCGCGTCGGCGGCTTCGAGACCGGCTCCCCCGTCAGGCGCCAGAGCGCGCCAGCGCTCGAGCGACTGTTCGGCGAGATCGGCGCGACCCGCCTGCAGCGCGATGCGCGCAGCCTGTTCGGACACTTTCGGATCGTTGCTCAAGCTCGCCGCACGCGCGTAGTGCTTGGCGGCCGATTCGACCCGCCCGTCCTGCAATGCAAATTCGGCGGCCATGAGCGCCGTGAAGAGTTCGCGTTCAGCACCGTCCTCGGGAACCACGACGTCGACCGTACCGGCGGCGTCCTCGGCAGCGCCATCTCCCAGCGATTCCGTCGCCGGCGCCCCGGCTTCGCCGGTGACGGTGTCCATGCTGTCGGTGCGGGATTCGACACCCGCTTCCGCGCTCTCGGCGTCCCCTGCCTCCTCCGGTTCGCGCTCCGCGCCGATGGTGTCGATCGGGCTGCTCGTCTCGACCGGCTCGCGGGGGATTCGATCCTCCGCAGGGGTCGCAGGCACTGGCTGGGTTGCGCCGGGCATCGGCCGCTGCTGCGCAGACGCATAGGTCGTTGTGGCGGCCGCGACCAGGCACACCAGACACCCGGCGAAGGCTCGAAACCGCGACGCTCCCGTCGCAGGAAACGTCCTGTCCCATTGCCCTCGCCATCCAGTCGATTTCATGCAGTTCGTCATGCAGCACTCCAGGAACAGCAGCGACCTGGCGGAAAAGTCTGGCCCGGCAGGTGTGAAAGGAGCGCGTTGGCCCGCGATATCCGGGGGGCGTCGCTCCTATAATCGCGACGTGTGGGACTCCACACGCATGGGGTTCGTTCCCGCAACGCGTGCGCTGCATCGCCTTGCAGGCGCGCGCATTCTGGCACGTCCACTGGCACGTCATGACCCTGATCGCGCTCGGCCTCAATCATCAGACTGCCCCGCTGGAACTGCGGGAGCGCGTGGCGTTTCCGCCCCGGGATCTCGGCCCTGCCCTGCGCGCACTCATCGCGCAGTCGGGCGTGCGCGAAGCGGCGATCCTTTCCACCTGCAATCGCACCGAGCTCTACTGCAGCGTCGATGCGGGAGCGGAGTCCTCGCCGGAGGCGTGGTTCAAGCAACATCACCTGCCGATGGCCGCGCGCCTGGACGAGTTCCTCTATCGATACACGGGCGAAGACGCGGTGCGACACGTGTTTCGCGTGGCCACCGGACTCGACTCGATGATTCTCGGCGAACCGCAGATCCTCGGACAGGTCAAGCAGGCGTGGGCAGCGGCACGCGAGTCAAGCGCCCTCGATTCAACGCTCGACCGGCTCTTCCAGCAGACTTTTGCCGTGGCCAAGCGCGTGCGTACCGAGACGCGCATCGGGGCGCATCCGGTTTCCGTTGCATTCGCCGCGGTGCGCCTCGCACGGCAGCTCTTCGCCGAACCGAAGTCCGTTACCGCGTTACTGATCGGCGCGGGGGATACCATCGAGCTGGCGGCGCGCCACTTCCGGCAGGCCGGCACGGCGCGCATCCTCATCGCCAACCGCACACTCGCGAATGCCGAGATCCTCGCCGCATCGGTAGGCGGGGAGCCCTTCGGGCTCGATCGGCTCGATCGGCATCTGGAGCAGGCCGACATAGTGGTCAGTTCCACTACCAGTCCCGGATACCTGATCAGTCGCGATGCAGTGGCCGATGCACTGCGGAAGCGACGGCATCGGCCGATGCTGCTGATCGACCTGGCGGTACCGCGAGATATCGAACCGGCCGTCGCGGGGCTCGAGGACGCCTACCTGTACACCGTCGACGATCTCGGTCGCGTCATCGAGGAAAACCTGAACTCGCGACGCGAGGCAGCGCAGGCGGCGGAGGCGATCATTGCGCTGCAGGTCGAGCACTTCATGAGCTGGCGGCGGACGCTCGGCGAACTCGACACGGTGCGGGATCTCCGGGCCAGTGGCGAGGCCGCCCGCGACC
>JBGTIG010000321.1:0-4497 GCA_041745755.1 Lysobacterales bacterium | reverse complement strand
AAACATGAGGGGCAGTAAGTGCGCCAGGACGGGCTCAGGGCGTTCGGGCATGTGGGAAACATGAGGGGCAGTAAGTGCGCCAGGACGGGCTCAGGGCGTTCGGGCATGTGGGAAACATGAGGGGCAGTAAGTGCGCTATTGGCTCCTGAAGACTGAACCGGGGGATTTCTCGATCGGTACGCTCGAGAAGCGCGGGCGCGAGCCCTGGACCGGGGTGCGCAACTACCAGGCGCGCAATTTCATGCGCGACGGCATGCGTGATGGCGATGGTGTGTTCATCTATCACTCCAATTGCGAGACCCCCGGCATCTCGGGAATCGCCCGTGTGACAGGTCAGGCCTACCCGGATGCCACGCAGTTCAAGCGCCGGAGCAAGTACTTCGACGCGAAATCGACGCCGGACGCCCCGCGCTGGTGGCTTGTCGACGTCGAATTCGAGCGTCGGTTCGAACGCGTGATCACCCTTTCCGAACTCCGCCAGCATCCGGAACTCGAAGGCATGCCGCTGCTGGAACGCGGCAGCCGCCTTTCGGTGCAGCCCGTGGCAAACGTGTTCTGGAAATTCATCCTCAAGCTGGAGAAGGATCGATGACTCGAGAGGCTCCGCAGGAATCCGCGAAGCGCGATGCGGCGGCCCGCGCCATCGAGGAAGTCCGTCCCGGCATGTGGCTCGGCATCGGCACCGGCTCCACGGTCGGATACTTCATCGACGCACTTGCGCACCTGCGCGATGACATCGCAGGCGTGGTCTCGAGTTCGGAACGCAGCACGAGTCAGCTGCGATCGCTCGGCTTCGAGGTCAGTGACCTCAATCACTGCGACGCGCTGGACCTCTACGTGGACGGCGCCGACGAATGCGATCCCGGTCGCCGCCTCGTCAAGGGCGGAGGCGGCGCCTTGACGCGCGAGAAGATCGTCGCCGCCGCCTCGCGCCGGTTCGTCTGCATCATCGATGCGGCCAAGCAGGTGGAGGTGCTGGGAGCGTTTCCGGTTCCCATCGAAGTGATCCCGATGGCGCGGAGCCTGATCGCTCGAAGACTGGTGGCTCGCGGCGGCCAGCCGGTCTGGCGCGAGGGATTCGTCACCGACAACGGCAATGCCATCCTCGATGTGCACGGCTGGCGCATCACCGATCCCGTCTCGCTCGAATCCGAGCTTGATCAATGGGCCGGCGTCGTCTGCGTCGGCCTGTTCGCACGGCGACCGGCCGATGCAGTCATCGTCGGTCGCCCGGACCTCTAGGAGTCTGGGCGGCAGCAGCCGTCCGAGCTGCAACCGCACCACCCAGGGCGTCAGAAAGCGCTCGAACCCGTTACAGACCTACGGGTATGCGCCTCGTCCGATCACTTCCTGCAACCCTCGCTGTCACGGTTTCGCCTCGAACATTTCTGCCGCCCAGACTCCTAGCGCCGACAATTCAGCCCGTGAACTTCGCGCGGTCGCGGACTTCCCGGTTTGACCCCGCTCCGCGCTGGCGTCCGTTCAACCCGCTGACATCACCGCCGGTCCGCCCATCATTGCGAGCGATCGCCGATCGGCGCGAACTGGTTCCGACCCGGTCTCGTGACCGCGAGCAGGACGCCGCGCGACCGGAGAGTCCCACTCGAGGAGTATCGCGATGCAGATCACGCACTTCGCCGCTTCCGCTTCCGGAAAACGTCCCGACCTTGATCGCGCGTTCGCGCTCGGCGCAGCCGTCGCGGTCAACCTGGCTGCGCTCGGCGCACTGGCCGTCATGCAACCCGCCTGGGAACCAGGCGTCGCCGCGATCCCGAAAACCCGGTCCCTCATCGCCGAGTGGATCGAGCAGCCTCCGCTGCCTCCGCCGGTCCCGCTGGCGCCGCCCCGACGTCAGCCGATCGTGGCCGCGGCCCCGGTGGTTCCCATCACCCGTCCCGTCGCCGCACCGGCGCAAATTCCCGTCCCGGCCGCGATCGGGATACTCGCGCCCGTGGAATCGATCCCGTTGTCTGCCGAGGAAGTCGATTCCTCGACGGGCGCAGGGCCCGCCCACTCGACGCCTGGCGCAGTCAGTCGCGACGCGGGCGCGGCACTGCCCAATCCCTCCGCACCGCCCTACCCCATCGCGGCAATTCGCCAGCGCCACGAGGGGACGGTACTGCTCGAGGTCCGGGTCGATGCCAACGGCGCGGTGACCGAAGTGCGGGTCTTGCGCGGCAGCGGACACCGCGAGCTCGATCGCAGCGCGCGGGAGCACGTGCTGCGGGCCTGGGCGTTCCAGCCCGCGCTGAAGGACGGCGTTCCCGTTGCGGCGCGCGTACGCATCCCCATCGAATTCTCGCTCGCGCAGCGCTGAAGGGGCGGCATCCCGGTCCCGTGCTGCAGAAGGCCGCGATGCAGGCAACCGGGACTCAGCTCGCCGCGGGGGGCTGCCTGTCCCTCTGCTTGAGCATGCCGGAGATCCCGCCCTGCAGCGCGTACACCTCGAAACCGACACGGCGTAGCAGGAAGGCGGCGGCTCCGCTGCGTTCACCCGTGTTGCAGTAGACGATCACCTTGCGTCCGGTGTCGATGCGCTTCGCGGCCTCCTGCCGCAGGGCGAACAGCGGAATATTCCGTGCACCCTTGATCGCCCGCTCGTCGAACTCGTGCGGCAATCTGACGTCGATCACCTGGGCTCCCTGCCGTACCAGGATGGAGGCCCTTCCCGGCGTCAGCCAGTCGACCGAAGGCGGCTTCATCACCTGTGCGAAGTCGCTGGCGGACAGCCGCATCAATCTGCCGTCCGAAACCATGGTCACGCTCGCGTTGCGAAGTGCGTTGGTGAGCATCGCGTCCTCGCCGAACATGTCCCCGGGGCCGAGGGTTGCGAGCGGTTGTTCGCTGCCATCGGCGTTGCGCTGGGTGACCAGGCATTCGCCTTCCGTCACCACGTAGAAATAGTCCGCGTCGTCGCCCTCGCGCACGAGTTGCTCTCCCGCGTGCGCGCGCACCGGTTCGAACCGCTGGAACATGCGTTCGATGTTGCCGGTCGGCATCTTGTGCAGGGCACGGTTCTGCAACAGCCGGAACGCCCATTGATTGTTGTCCGGGCTGTCTTCGTCGTTGCGGAAGCTCTCGTCGCGCGTGAGCTGGTCCCAGGCCAGTACGCGCTCGAGAAAGCGCCTCTCGACGCTGATCACGGTGGCGTCTGCCGCGTCGATCAGCGCGTCGAATCGCCGTGGCTGCAGGTCGCCGATCGCGTAGCGCGCGGAGAGGCTGCCGCCCTCGTAGTCGCGCCGGCGCCCATCCGCATACTCGCCCCGCACCTTGCCGCGGAGCACATAGAACGTGTCCTGGTCCTCGTCGCCCAGCGCGAACAACACATGCTCGTGCGGAAACACCTGCACCCGGGTGTACGTGGCCAATTGCTCCAGGTGCTCCGGACGGAGGCCGTCCATGGGGTAAAAGCCCGCCAGTTCCCCGACGGTAGCGTTGCGCGCGGACATGCCGGCCCCCGAAGCCAGTGATTCGCCGCAAGAGTAGCCCCCGCACCGGCGATGTGCACGGGTGCCTGCCGGGCGGGCTCGGGCCTCTTGCGGGCCCTTGGGGACCCCATCTAGTCAAAACGCCTCCTGCGTGTCACGATTTATTCACGAAATGTTTACGTTCCGGGTCGGCTGTTCCTGTCGCCCTTCCGCCAGCGCGCTACTCCATCAATCACGGAGAATCCCCGATGACACTCGCCCAAGGTTTCCTCCCCCTCCTGCCGCGGCGGCAACTCGCGCTTGCGCTGATCCTGGCCCTGTCGGCACCCTGCGTGATCGCGCAGGACGAAGACTTCACGGAACTCGAGCGTATCGAGGTGACGGGAACCCGCATCAAGAAACCAGACCTCGAGAATCAGGTGCCCGTACAGGTACTGACGCGCGAGGACATCGACAGCACCGGACTCACTTCCATCGGTGACATCGTGCAGCAGTTGACCGGTTCCGGCTCCGCGCTCAATACCAAGTTCAATTCCTCCGGCAATTTCGGCTTCTCGCCGAATGGCGATGGCGTGGGCGCCGGCTCCTCGCAGGTCGATCTGCGGCATCTCGGATCGCGCCGGGTACTGGTGCTGGTCGACGGCATCCGCTGGGTCAACGAGTCCTCGGCGTCGGGCGTGGGTGCTTCAACGGACCTCAACACGATTCCGCTCGCGCTGGTCGAGCGCATCGAAGTACTGGAAGACGGCGCGTCGGCGATTTACGGTTCGGACGCAATTGCCGGCGTGGTCAACATCATCACGCGTCGCGATTTCGACGGCGCACAGATCTCGGTCAACTATGGCGAATACGACGAGGGCGATGGCGAGCTCAAGGGCGCCGACATCGCCTGGGGTGGCAGCGATGGCGATGGCCTGAGCTGGTTCCTCGGCGCAAGCTACGTCGAACAGGATCCGGTGTTCTCGCGCGATCGCGAGCAGTCCAGCTTCCCGGTTCCAGGCACCGGCCTCACCTTTGGATCGTCCGCCACGCCGCAGGGGCGTTTCATCTTCATCAATCCGGTGGCGAA
>JBGTIG010000320.1:0-4740 GCA_041745755.1 Lysobacterales bacterium | reverse complement strand
CGCGTGCAGACCGCGCGCGATCGCTGCCCCGATGCGCCGACCGCTACCGGTGACCAGCGCGACGGGAGGTGTGCGTGCGGGCATCGGCTATGCTCCCCGGCTCGCCGCCGCCGCGCGGATCGCAGCGATCAGTACCGTGGCTGGCACTCTAACCCAAGGCTCCGCGCTGCCCGAACCGGGTGCCGACGAACTCGCGTCCAGCGCGCGGCTCACCGAACATATCCGCGCCGAAATCATCGCGAAAGGCCCCATCGAGTTCGCGCGCTTCATGGAACTTGCCCTGTACGCGCCCGGACTCGGTTACTACAGCGCGGGTCGGGTCAAGTTCGGCGCGGACGGTGATTTCATCACGGCGCCCGAGCTCGGTGACGTGTTCGCGAGGTGTCTCGCGCGCGCATGCGCGCCGGTGCTCGCCCTACCCGGATGCGACGACGCCCTCGTGTTCGAGCTGGGAGGTGGCAGCGGTGCGCTCTGCGTCGACCTCATGCTCGCGCTCGCACGGCTGGACAGTTTGCCCGCCCGTTACCTGCTGCTCGAACCCAGCGCGACGCTCCGCGAGATGCAGCGCGAGCGGGTAGCCGAGTGCCTGCCCAGTGCGCTCGCTGCCCGCGTCGAATGGGTGGATCGACCGCTCGACGCACCGTGGCGCGGTGTGGCGCTCGCCAACGAAGTGATCGACGCCCTGCCAACGTTCCGGTTCGCCAAACGCGAGGGGGAGGTGTGGTCCGAGCACGTCGACGTCGACGCTCGAGGAGCACTGGTGCGGGTCGACCGACCCGCCGCGGCCTGGCTGGCGGCGGCGGTTGCGCATGTCGAGCGACGCATCGGCCGACGCCTGCCCGAAGGCTACCGCTCCGAGGTGTTGCCGCAGCTCCCCGCGTGGATCGATGCCGTCATCGGAACGCTGTCGCAGGGCATGGCCCTCTTTGTGGACTATGGGTATGCGCGAGACGAGTACTACGCAGCGGATCGCCGCGACGGAACCCTCGTATGCCACTACCGGCATCGTGCGCACGATGATGTCCTGCGCTGGGTGGGCCTGCAGGATCTGACGGCCTTCGTCGACTTCACCGCGCTGGCCGAAGCCGGCTGCGCGGCGGGGTTCGAACTGGCTTCCTACTCGTCGCAATCGCAGTTCCTGCTCGCCTGCGGACTCGATTCGGTGCTGGCGGAATCGGACTCGGGAGATGCCGCCCAGCAGTACGCGCTGGCACAGCAGGTCAAGCGCCTGATGCTCCCGGGACAGATGGGTGAGCGCTTTGCGGTCGCTGCATTCTCGCGCGGCATCGACCGCGGTCGCTTGCCGTTCGCCGCAGTCGATCGCAGCGCCCGACTGTGAGTGGAGATCGCGCGGCGCGATGGATGGACACAGCTTCCGCGGTGGACGCGGTCTCGGCATGATCGGCGAGCAAGCGTCGGTCCTCAGGCCGTTTCGCCATCCGCGCCTGTGGCTCGGAATATGGGTGTTCGGTTGGCTGCTCTGCGCCGCGTTGTCGTTGTCCGCTCCGTTGCCGCTGCCCGAGGCGTTTTCCCTGTCCGACAAGATCGGCCATGTGTTGGCGTACGCAACGCTCGCCGGCTGGGCCGCACAGCTGTTCGCCAGGCGCCGTGCACTGGCGTCGAGCCTGATCGCGCTGGTCGCGCTCGGCATCGTGCTCGAAACCCTGCAGGGCGCGCTGACGGTGACGCGCCTGGCCGATCCCGCGGACGCTGTGGCGAACACGCTCGGCGTGCTGCTCGGAGGCGCGATCGCAAGGACGCCGGCAGCCACCCTCCTGCTGCGGATCGAAAGACGCTGGCACGACTCCCCGCGTTGATCGACGGTGGCCGCGCGGTCGCGTTGTCGGATTCAGTACCTGACGAGTTCTGGCATTACGCCGGTTGGAGGACAGTCGTGCCCAGCAGCTCGATCCTGGAATCGGCGGCCGGTCTGCACCCGTAGGTGTCGATCAGCAGATCGTCGATCCGATCCGCCCGGCGGATGAACTCCTTCGCGCGATCGGCCAGCGCATCGTGCTCGGCCGGGGCGAACACGTCCGAGACGTGCACGACAAGGTTCATGCGGATGGTGTTGCCGCAAAGGTCGAAGCCGAACGGCGCGTGTTCCGCGGCAAGCAGGTACTGGAACAACTCGTTGAGATCGCGCCCGCCGGTCTGCGCCATGGGCGATGAGAAGTTGAGGTGCTCCGAACAGCAGGCCCAGACCTTGATGGGCGCACTGCCGCTGTGGAATGACCAGTTCTGGCTGCCATGCCGCGCAAGCACCGGATTCACGTCGGCGCGTGCGAGTGCGAGTTCGACGAAGGCCACCAGTGGCGGCAGTTCGGGCGCCTCGAAGTAATCCGCGAGATCGTGGTTGCGGTCGAGGTCCAGGCCACAGGAAGGGCAGTAGCGTGCGGCGTCCTCGATCAGCTGCTCGCACGCCGGGCATTGCACGCCGAATGCCACGTCCTGCGCGCGAAAATCTTCCACGAAACGGCGCACGTCGGTCACGGGAATGCCGAAGCCCACCGAATCCGCGTGATTCAACTTGCAGGTCGTGACCGCGATGATGCGTCGCGCGTCGTCGAGGATCGGCCCGCCCGAGTTTCCCGGATTGATCGCGGCGTCGGTCTGCAGGAAGAACTGCTCGTCCAGCAGCTGCCGCGGGTGCGAGATCACGCCTTCCGTCAGCGACAGCGGCAGCCCCACCGGAAACCCGAGGATATGCACGGGCTGTTTCGGTTTGAGCGCGACCGCGTCGCTCAAAGCGAGCACCTCTCCCGTCAAGGGTTCCGCCAGCTCCACGATCGCGAGGTCCCGATGCGGATGCAGCCGTCGCACGCGGCCGATGACCCGCGCGCGATCCCGAAGTTCGATGGCCACTTCGCGGAAAGGTTCGACCACGTGGCAGTTGGTCAGCAGGTGTCGGGGATCGATGAGGAAGCCCGAACCGGTCCCGGTTCCGGTGTAGACCTGGTAAACGCCCAGCTGTTCGATGTCTTCGAGTTGCGCACTCATGCGGTCAGCTCCGGCTCCAGACCCGGCATCGGCGGAGGCGAATCATGACGGTCCCGATGCTCCCCTCGCCCGTCTTCCGTGTCGCCGTCCTGTTCGCCGTGGTTGCCGAAGGCCCGCAGCAACCTGTTGGCATGGTTCCAGAGGAGGTCCGCGACTTCGCGGAACGGCTTGTCCGACGCAAGGTCGAGTCCACCGCGCAACATGGCCTCGATCTCACGCGGCCAGGAAAAGTAGGCGAGCAGATACAGGTAATCGACGACCAGGTTGAGCGCCGACTCGAGTGACCGCCCCGACGCACGCAGTTCACCGGTCGTCTGCATGCCGCCGCCGGTCCCGAATACCGAACTCAGCAGGGATGCCGTGCCCTCGTGCAGCGGGTTGATCGCGTAGGTCGAGTGTCCGAGGCAGCGCCGCAGCGACGGGCCCGGAACTTCCCGCATTTCCTTGATGCATTTCGCGAGGGCACGATCGCGACGGTCCGCTCGTTCCTCCCGATTGTTGAACTCATCGGCGTGCTCGTTGAGATCCGCCCGCAATGCGCCGAAGAGCGGTAGCGCGTACTGCATGTGGGTGACGGCATAGGATCCGAGCGAGTCGAGGAAGGCGGTGGAACGCCGTCGACGCGACTCGGACAGGAGCTCGCTGACGGCGTCCCAGTGCTTGCTCCAGATGGATTCGGCGCGCGCGAACTCCCCGTCGTCGAGTTCCGGGACCGGCTCGCGATCGAGCATGCCGACGCCGAAGCGTTCCACCATCCACCCGTCGTTGCTGTCGGCTTCCGTGGGCAGGCGCTGCAGTACTTCGGCGAGCTTCTGCGGGTGCGAACGCGACAGCGCATCGGAATATTCGAGCGTGATCACCCCATCCCGCAAGCGCGGTTGATGCAGTTGTCCCGTGGCGCTGACGCGCGTCAGCAGGTAGCGCGAGGCGGCGGTCGCGCCCCGATCGGGCGCCAGCACCGCCAGCACCGCGGAGACGTCGAGGCGATCGGCAAGGATGCGCGCGCGGATGCGCGCCGAACCCTGCACGAAGCAATACTCCGCCTGCGTGAGGTCCGGAACGCTCGAGCGCGGCAGCAGGTAGCGGAAAGTCTCGTGCACCGCGTCGATGTGGCGGCCTGCCTCGAAAGCCGCGATCGCGCGATCGCGGCTGCCGAAATCTCGCGGCGCGACGTCCACGCGCCGACGGATCGGTTGCGGAAATCCGAGTGCGGCAATCGGCATTGGCGGTCTCGAGGAAATGAACCGTACAGTCTCGCAGCCCGGGCACGTTCGAGGCAATCACGGACGGGTGCGCTCGTGAACCTCGAAGCGCTGCGGATTGAATCCGGAACCACGCCCGGAGTCCTGGCGATGGCAACAGTCGAGGCGGGCGAACCACCGGTTTCGCACGCCCGGCTTGCTAGCGCAGCACCACCGAGAGGTTCTGTTCGCGACCGCCTCTCCTGACGGTGATCGAGGCGTTCTGCGCGGAGCTCAAAGCCTGCATGACCTCGACGCCGCGCAGCGGGTTGTCCAGCGCGATGCCGTTGACCGAGGTCACCTCGTCGCCGGGTTGAAGGCCGAGCCGTTCGAGCAGTGCGGCGTTGTTGCTGACCACGCGGACACCCGTCTGCCGGCCGTCGGCGATGACCGGTTCGAGGCGCACGTCGCGTGCCAGCGCCGTTGGATCGACCCCAAGGCCAGCCGCCGCGGCGCCAAACGCGGCGTTCGTCATGGGCGCCGTCAACGGCGCGGCGCT
>JBGTIG010000319.1:0-4483 GCA_041745755.1 Lysobacterales bacterium | reverse complement strand
CCCAGTAGGGACAATGCAAGCAAAGCGGCGCACTTCAGGTTCATGTCGAGCTCCGGCGATCCACGTCTGATGCACGATCCTGCGTCGATGCGCGGGTCAGCTCGTGCCAGCGATTGACGATGAGGCAGAACAGATCGGCGGTGCGCTCGGCGTCGTACACGGCTGAGTGTGCCTGCGCGGCATCCCATTCGAGGCCTGCGGCCTGCAAGGCACGGCTGAGCACCGTCTGGCCGAACGCCAGGCCTCCGAGCGAAACCGTATCGAAAGCGGAGAACGGGTGGAACGGACTGCGCTTGTGCTGCGTGCGCGCGATCGCCGCGTTGAGGACCGCTACATCGAACGCAGCGTTGTGCCCAACCAGGATCGCGCGTTGGCAGCCGGCCTCCTTGGCCGCGGCGCGCACCGGTACGAAGATGTGATCCAGCGCGGCCTTCTCCTCGATTGCGAACCTGAGCGGATGATCGACGATGATGCCGGTGATCTCGAGCGATTTTGGATCGAGCAGCGCGCCCGGAAAGGGTTGCACATGGGTCGAATGCGTGGCGCCACGGCGGATGAAACCCTCCGCGTCCATCTCGATCAGGACCGCGGCGATCTCGAGCAGTGCGTGTCGCGCGGGATCGAAGCCCCCCGTCTCGACATCGACCACCACGGGCAGGAAACCACGGAAGCGACCGGCAAGCAGGTGTGGCGGCGGCGCGTCATCCATGACCGCAGAATAGCCCACCGCCGGGGCCTCGAATCGATTCGAGGATTCCGGAACGGGCGATCAGCGCAACACGACGCGCCGCAGGATCAGGAGTGCAGCGCCGAGGCCCGCAAGCGCAAGACCTGGCAGCGGCAGCAGCATCGCGAGCGGAAGCCCCAGCGCCAGCAACACGATTCCCCACCCCGTCATGTCGGAAACCGGCCTGATCGCGCCGATGCGCACGCCGCGCGCGATGAGCGCATCGAGGCTGAGCTTGCCAGGGCCGAGCAGGAACAGCGGCAGCAGCATCGCGAGGAAGATCACCGGCAGCTTGTAGTTGCCCTGACCCATGTCCCTGATCGCGTAGCCTTCGAGCAGCTGCGAGATCCCCATCCAGGTTTCCGGCCAGTGCACCGCCGAAGTCGCAACCACCGTCAGTACGAACAGCCCGAAGGCGGCGAACCGGGTGCCGAGACCCACGAGTAGCGCCAGGCTCAAGGTGAGCTCCGACCAGGTGGCAAGCGTCCAGCTCAATTCCGGTGAAACGATGTTGAATGGAAACGGAAAGCTGGTCTGGATTTCCGTGAACCAGTTTTCGCCATTGAGCTTTTCCCGTCCCGCCTCGAAGAACTCCCAGGCGAGGATGACGCGCAGGCCGAGGGGCGCAAGCCAGGCACCGACACCGGCGAGGCGCTCGGTCAGGGTGTGCCAACGCTCGATCATGGGGGAACTGGTCATGCGCGATGCTCCGGGTTGTCGCCACGTGTGCCAAGTAGTGCACCAATATCGCGCAAGGCCTCCAGCATGCCTGCGCCTTCGCGCACGAAAGCTTCGATGTCACTTGCGCCAGCTTCGGTCGCGAGCGATTCGAGATGTTCGCGACCGCTTGCCTGCGACTCGGCATCGATCAGCTGCAGCAGGCGGAACGTCGCGCCGCTCAGCGACTTGAAGCGCACCTTGCCCTCGCGATCGCGCAGGACGAGCAGCAGCGTTGGCGCATCCGGTGGAGCGTCGAGGGACGCATCGCCACCGAGCGCATGCACCGGCCAGCGATAAGCCAGCGGCCAGGCAAGCGGGTTGCGCAGCGGCGCTGCCGACAGCAGGTCTCCATCGTGCCTGAAGACCGGAAGCTCTGGCGGCTCCGCGATGTCGAGTGCTAGCTCCACCCACTCGTAATGCGCAAGTTCGAGACTGAAGGCCGGCAGCTCGGCCGGGTCGTGCGCAGGGTCCGCGAGGCGGGACTCGAGATACTGCATGAACTCTCGCCCGATCTCCGGGAACAGCGGCGTCTGGCAGCGGAAGTCGCGATAGAACGCGCGCACCGCGGGGTGCCAGCGCGCATCGCCGAGCAGCCGCTTCAGGACCGGAAAGTTGCCCGAGAGCAGTCCCTCGAGACTGTTGTAGAAGAGATCTCGGTAGATGGCGAGGCGCCGATCCTCGATGGCGGGAGGCGCGGGTGCGGCAGCGGGATCGCGAAGGTGCGCCGCGAAGGCGAACTGCTGCTCGCGCAGCAGCGCGGCCTCGTCGTGCTCCAGTACCGCATTCATGCGCCGGCGGCGCGCAGGTGTTCGACGGTGGAAGCATCGACCGCAGCACGGAGGCGCTGGCGGATCTGCGCCACCTCGGACAAGAGCTCGGCCATGGGCGGAAAGTTGAAGTCCCGTTCAAGCAGCGTCGGCCGCGGTCCGCAGTGGGCATAGGCCGCTTCCAGCACGTCCCACACCTGCTGCTTGACGGGCGCGCCGTGTGTATCGACCTTGAGATCCTCGGCCTCGTCGTAGTGCCCGGCGACATGGATGTAGGACACCCGCTCGGCAGGCAGAGCGTGCAGGAATTCGATCGCGTCATAGCGATGGTTGATGCTGTTTACCACGATGTTGTTGACGTCGAGGAGCAGGTCGCAATCACTGCGGGCCAGCACCTCGTTGATGAAATCGGTTTCCGCCAGCGCCTGGTAAGGCGCCGCGTAATAGGAGACATTCTCTATCGACAGGCGCCGGCCAATGGCCTGCTGCACTTCGTCGATCCGCGCCACGACATGGCGTACGCAGGCATCGGTGAACGGGAGCGGCATCAGGTCGTAAAGCTGGCCGTCATCGGCGCAGTAGCTCAGGTGCTCGCTGTAGAGGCGCACCTTGAAGCCATCCAGAAACCGCCGCAGCCTGGCCAGATAGGTCTGGTCGAAAGGCGCAACACCGCCGAGCGACAGGGAGAGACCGTGACAGACAAGGGGGAAGCGCGCCGCAAGCGAGTCGAACGCGTCGCCTAGCCGACCCCCCACGCCGATCCAGTTGTCCGGAGCGCATTCGAGGAAATCGACCGCACCTGCCGCAACCGACTGCAGCGGACTCAGAAGAGCCCGCCGCAGTCCCAGACCCGCAGCATCAGCCGGAAGTCCATGCTGATGGGTCGAAGTCATGCGCGAACTTGCGAAGAAGGTGCTTGTGCTTCGACAGTTACTTGCTGCCGCCGCACTTGCCCTCGCCACACTTGCCTTCCGCACCCTTCTTGCCTTCGCCGCACTTGCCTTCGCCACACTTGCCTTCCGCGTGCTTCGCCATGCCGGCATCAAGCTCGGCCTGGTTCAACATGCCGTTCTTGTCGGCGTCTGCCGCCATGAACATGTCACCGCCGTCGGGACGGGCGGCATCGTGCTCGGCCTTGCTGACGTTGCCGTCCTTGTTGGTGTCCATCTTGTCCATACCGCACTTGCCTTCGCCGCACTTGCCTTCACCGATCGAGGCGACCGACGCGTTGGCGAGCTGGTAGCCGGCACCGAGGTCGGCCATGGCGAACGCGCTGGACGCGAGGGCCAGCGAACCGATGAAGGCGGCGCCGATGGCGATCGAAACCGGTTTGATGTTGTTCTGCGACATGGGTATTGCTCCTGGTTGGATGCGGAACATTCCGCGGGTATTGCCTCATCCGGCACTCGCGATCCGATGGCTCTGATCGGGCGCTGGAAAGGGTACTTTCAGGGCCCTACGCTAGTGGGACGCCCGATAAAGTTGCATGAAAGGGACAGCCGATCGCACGCTGCAATGCAATGTGCAGACATTCTCGTTCAGGGCATGTTTACATTTCGAGAAGGCCCGACGGGTCGACACGTCCCTGGCGTCTCCGCCAGTCGCACAGATCGGCCACCATGCAGCGCTCGCAGGCGGGCTTGCGCGCGACACAGGTATAGCGTCCGTGCAGGATCAACCAGTGGTGGGCGTGCCGGCGATAGGCTGCGGGCACCACTTTGACGAGGCGATCCTCCACGGCTCGCGGGGTCCTGCCGCGAGCGAGCCCGGTGCGGTTGGCTACGCGGAAGATGTGCGTGTCGACCGCGATGGTGGGTTCGCCAAAGGCCGTGTTGAGCACCACGTTGGCGGTCTTGCGGCCCACCCCCGGCAGCGCTTCCAGCGCGTCCCGCGCTCGCGGGACCTCTCCGCCGTGCTCTCTGAGCAGGGTCGCCGACGTGGCGATCACGTTGGCCGCCTTGGTGTTGAAGAGCCCGATGCTGGCGATATAGGACTTGAGTCGATCCACTCCCAGCGCCGCCATCTTGGCCGGAGTGGGTGCCTCGGCAAACAGGCGCCGGGTTGCGCGGTTGACCGAAACGTCGGTCGCCTGCGCCGAAAGGATCACCGCGATCAGCAGCTGGAAAGGGGAGTTGAATTCGAGCTCGGTGCCAGGCGAAGGATTGGCGTCCGCGAATCGGCGGAACATCTCCTGTCGTTGCGCCTGGTTCACTGGCGCTGTTCCGTGCCCGGCGGGTCCGCCGCCGGCCCGGCGTGTCGCTCTGCGCGC
>JBGTIG010000318.1:0-2120 GCA_041745755.1 Lysobacterales bacterium | reverse complement strand
CCCGGATTCACCGCGGCTGGCGCGCCGGATGTCGCCGGGTCCGGTGCGGGCGTGACCGCGTCGGGATCCGCGCCCGGGTTCACGCGGCGGCGCCCGCCGGTTGCAGATAGCCCGTCGACCGCATCCATGCCAGCGTGTCGTCGACGATCCGGCTGAGCTTGACGATGCGGAAGTCGAGTTCGCGTATCGCCTTGCTCGAATCCACGCGCAGGTCATGGCAGACCAGGGCCGCGCCCTCGGGTGTGATCCTCGGTTCGCGCCGTGTGACGAGGCTCCAGAGGTCGAGCGCACGTGCGGCGCCCTTCAACTGCAGGGCGGACATCGGCTGCGCGGGAACCCGGCGGCCCAGCCGGCGCGCGGCGAGTGTCAGCAGTGTGAGGAAGGACGCGTGCTCTCCACCCAGCAGGAACGCCTCGCCGAAATGCTGCCTTTCCCAGGCGCGCACGTGCGCGAGCGCAACTTCGCGCACGTCCGCGAAGGGTCCCGAACCCGGCGGCACGCCGGGCAGGCTCTCCTGTTCGATCATGCGGAACAGCCGCGACCAGTTCTGGGTGTCGCCGGGGCCGAGCAGGTGCGTGGGGTAGGTCACGATCACCTTGAGTCCGTGATCGTCCGCCGCCTGCCACACCAGCTCCTCGGCCAGCGCCTTGGTGCGCGCGTAGTTCATGCGGGAGTGCCTGGCGATCAACGGTGCGTCATCGCGCAGCAGCGCGCTGTTGCCAACGCCCATCGCGGCAACCGAGGACGTATGCACGAACTCCGCCACCTGGTATCGACGCGCGGCCTCGAGCAGGGTGCGCGTGCCCTCGACATTCACGCGGGTCTGCGCTGCGTTGCGTTGCCGCCAGACGTTGGTGTCAGCCGCGAGATGGAAGATCACGTCGGCGCCCCGCGCCACCGCGAGATCGATACTGGCGGCATCGGTCACATCCCCGGGCAAGGGCACGGCGCCGAGGCTGCGAAGCACCTGCGCCTGCTCGGGCCGTCGGAACAGCGCGTGCACCGCAACCTTGCGTGCGCGCAGTTCGCGCACGACGTGTCGACCGAGAAACCCCGTCGCCCCCGTCACCAGCGCGGTGGCATTCGCCATCAACGATCTCCCTTGCATCCCGATCGCTAAGATACGCCGTTCATGTCCCTCGCCGCGTTTTCCACCCCCAGATTCCGCGCCGAGGTGCTCGCGACGACCCTGCTCGCGTTGCCGATCATAGGCGGCCAGCTGCTCAGCGTCGCCATGAATGTCGCCGATACGCTGCTGGCGGGACACCTGTCGACGCGCGTGCTCGCGGCGGTGGCGATGGGTTACCAGATCTGGATCCTGGCGCTGCTCGCGGTGCTCGGCCTCATGCTCGCGCTGACGCCGACGGTCGCGCAGCTCGACGGCGCGGGTCGTCGCGCCGAATCCGGGGCGGTGTTCCGTCAGGCGCTGTGGCTGGCCGTCGCGCTTGGCGGCGTCCTGTTCGTGGGCATCCGCCTGTCGCACCCTCTGCTGGTGCTGTTCCGCGTGGATCCCGAGATCGTGGCGCCTGCGGCCGCTTTTCTCGACGCCATCTCCTGGGGCACGTTTCCGCTGGCCCTGTTTTTTGCCTGCCGGTATTTCAGTGAGGGCCTGTCGCTCACCCGCCCTGCAATGTATTTCGGCGTTCTTGGACTGGTCGCGCTGGTACCGCTGGCGTGGGCGCTGATGTATGGGCGCCTCGGTCTGCCGCCACTCGGTGCACGTGGCGCCGGCATCGCGCACGCACTGGTGCTCTGGTTGCAGGCCATCGCCTTCCTGGTCTACATCGGCCGTCGGCGGTGGTATCGCGCGGCGCAGCCTTTCGCGCGCTTCGACTGGCCCGATCCGGTCGCGCTCGGCACGTTCCTGCGCATCGGCGTGCCGATTGGGATTGCGATCCTGATGGAAGGCGGCCTGTTCGTCGCCACCGCCCTGCTCGCAGGGTCGATCAGCACGCAGTCGGCCGCGGCGCACCAGATCGCGATCAATGTCGCCTCGATCGCGTTCATGGTGCCGCTCGGCATCGGCATGGCCACCACCGTGCGCATCGGCAACGCCGTCGGGCGCAGCGACGCCGAAGGCGTGGCGCTGGCGGCGCGGGCGGGCATCGTCCTCACGCTTT
>JBGTIG010000317.1:0-6861 GCA_041745755.1 Lysobacterales bacterium | reverse complement strand
CCGCCGCCTTGACGATCACCGGATAGCCGATGCGGCGCGCGATGACCGCGCATTCCGACGGGTCGTCGGGCAGCGCACCGTCGGAGCCGGGCACGCAGGGCACCCCGGCCTCCTTCATGGCGCGGATCGCAGCCACCTTGTCGCCCATCAGGCGGATCACGGCAGCGGTCGGCCCGATGAAGACGAATCCGGATTTCTCGACGCGTTCGGCGAAGTCCGCGTTCTCGGAAAGAAAGCCGTAACCCGGGTGTATGCCTTCGGCGTCGGTGACCTCAGCCGCGGCGATGATCGCGGGCACATTGAGGTAACTGTCGCGCGCGGGCGCGGGCCCGATGCATACCGACTCGTCCGCCATGGCGACGTGCTTGAGGTTGCGGTCGACGGTCGAATGCACGGCCACGGTGCGGATATTGAGCGCCTGGCACGCGCGCTGGATCCGCAGGGCGATTTCGCCGCGGTTGGCGATGACGATCTTCTCGAACATGGAAGCGCGGTCCTAGCCGATCACGAACAGCGGTTGATCGAACTCGATCGGCTGGCCGTTCTCGACCAGGATCGCGGTGAGCGTGCCGGTGGCATCGGCTTCCAGCTGGTTGAACATCTTCATCGCCTCGACGACCCCGAGCACGTCGCCGACCTTGACGGCCTGGCCGACCTTCGCGAGCGGGGGCGCCTCGGGGCTTTGCGCCGAGTAGAAGGTGCCGACCATGGGCGCGCGCATGACATGGCCTTCGGGAAGATCGGGCGATGCCTCCGGCGAGGCCGGGGTCCGGCCCGTCTCGACGCCGGGACCGGCGCTGCTCACCGCATGTCCGCCCTGTTCGAAATGCACGTGCGTTACCGGCGCGTGCGAGGCGCCCGAGCCCCCGCCCCCCGGCATCGGGCGTGGCATGCGGGCGAGGCGGACCGATTCCTCGCCTTCCTTGATCTCGATCTCGGCGAGATTGGATTCCTCGAGCAGGTCGATCAGCTTCTTGATCTTGCGCAGGTCCACGATCAGGTCTCCAGGAGTGCGGAAGAAGGGAACGGTGAAGCGGCGTCGCCGACGTGCTTCATCGCCGCCGCCAGCGCCAGTCCGTAACCGAGCGGCCCGAGGCCCACGATGACCCCCGCGGCGACGTCGGACAGCAGCGAGCGATGGCGGAAGGGTTCGCGCGCGAACACGTTGGAGAGATGCACCTCGAAGAAGGGCTTGGCGCACGCGATGAGCGCATCGCGCAGCGCCACGCTGGAGTGCGTCAGGCCCCCGGGATTGATGATGAGCGCGCGCGTGGCGTCGGATCGCGCCGCATGGATCCGCTCGATGAGCGCAAGTTCGCTGTTGCTTTGCAGATGATCGAGGCGCGATCCCGACTCTTTCGCCCGGGCGGAGAGGTCCGCCACGATCTCCTCGAGGCGTACCCGCCCGTAGCGCTCGGGTTCGCGCGTGCCGAGCAGATCGAGGTTGGGGCCGTTCAGCAGCAGGATCACGAGCAATGACCGGTCTGGCGCGGCGGGCTAGTGTGATTGCTCGGCGCTTTGCTGTCCAGATCGCCGAAGTTCCCTGCCCGAACGCAGCAAGTCCGCGATCAAGCCGAGCGCCCCGCGCATCTGCGGAGCGCCGCGCGTCGCGTCCAGACCTACCCAGAAACCGTAGCCAAGTCATTGATTTCTGGTACTAGCTGGACGCCGTGTTTGCGCGCAAGTTTGTGTGGTACGCGCTGCGCGCCGACTCCGATGACGCGAACATTCCCCCTGTTCCCGGGAACAAGTTGGCATGTGGGAGCATGCAGAAGTCTCTCCCCGTTTCACGCGGCGCGGGGAGAACTGGGATGCCGAGTGCGCTGGCGTCGCGAGGTGCCCCGGAGTGAACCAAACCCCGCGACCATTCAAGCTTTCCCCTCGCCCCGTGACAACGGGGGTGAGTACGTGCAGCTGCGAGCCGATGGCTCGCGCACGTACGAACGCCCGGGCGAAGCTCGGGCCGGGGCACGGAGTGGGGTGGCGCGCAGCGCCGGGTGAGGGGCTGCCTGCAGCGCGCGGATGACTTCCCCAAGCACTACATCCGTTCGCGCCATCACGTCGTTGTTCCAGAATCTCAGCACGCGAAAGCCCTGCGACTCGAGAAATCGCGTGCGTGCCAGATCGTATTAAGCCTGCGACTGATGCTGACTGGCATCGAGCTCGACGATCAGCTTGCCATCGATGCAGACGAAGTCTGCGATGTCTCGCCCGATCTGGACTTGTCTTCGAAACTTGTGCTGCAGGGAGCTGCGGTTGCGCAACTGATGTCACAAAAGCGCCAGAGCAGCCCCTCACCCGGCGCTTTGCGCCACCCCACTCCGTGCCCCGGCCCGAGCTTCGCCCGGGCGTTCGTACGTGCGCGAGCCATCGGCTCGCAGCTGCACGTACTCACCCCCGCGTTGCGGGGCGAGGGGAAAGACACGCCGCGCGACTGCCGGATTGGAAAGACCGTGCCGCTCGTTGCCCCTCACCCGGCACTGCGCGCCGAATCCCAACACGCGGACATTACCGGGGTTCCCGGAAACAAGCCGGCATGCGCGAGCATGCAGAAGCCTCTCCCGGACTCTCGTCAAGGTGGGTGGTCGAGCGCCTCCGTGATCCAGGATTCGGTCGACCCAGGGGCAAAGATCCCGATCTTGCGGGCGCGGAGCTTGCCCGAGGCGTCGAAGAGGGCGGAGTAGGGCAGCGTTCCGCTCGCGTTTCCGAACCGTGGCATGAGTTCGATGCCGTTGTCGCCCGCGACCAGCACCGGAAAAGTCACGGGTACCGCGTCCAGCAAACCGCGCGCGGGCGCCTCGGCTTCGACGGCGATGCCGATCACCCGCACCCCCGCCGCACCCTGCGCGCGCGCAAATCGCTCGAGTTCGGGCAACTCGTCCCGGCACGGTGCGCACCACGAAGCCATGAAATTGACCAGCAGCGGCTGCGTGCCGAACGCGTCGAGGTCGCGAAGCTCCCCTTCGATGGTCGGCAGCACCAGTTCCGGTCGCAGTGCGCCGAGCAGGGCCGGACCCGATCCCGCGTTCGCCGTCCTCGCTGCGCGTGCGAACGCCTCCTGTCCGGCGTCAGTCGTCAAGGCCCTGAGCGCAAGCGCGCGCCCGCCTCCGCTTGCGAGAAATCCCACTGCAAGCCCGACCGCGCCCGCCGCGATCGCGAGCAGCACGATGGTCCGCGTGCTGTTCAACGCGGAACGTCACTCGCCGCGCGCAGCCGGGCGCGAAACGGTTCCGGCTTCTCGAAGCCCAGCAGCCGAAGGTCGCGCCGCTCGTTGCCGTCGGTCGCGAACAACAGGGACGCCGGCGGCCCGATCAACGAGAAGCGCTTGAGCAGCGCCTTGTCGGTGTCGTCGTTCGCGGTCACGTCGGCTTTCAGTCGCACGAAATCGCCCGCTGCCGCGATCACGCCGGCATCGGTGAACGTGTATTTGTCCATCTCCTTGCAGGCCACGCACCAGTCCGCATAGAAGTCGAGGAAAAGCGGCTTGCCTGCGGCGCTGGCTGCGGCGAGCTCACGCTCGAAGTCCTCCACGCTCCGGATGGCGCGAAACTCGAGGTGGGCCTCCGACTGGCCGGCTCCGCCACCGAACGCCGCCAGTGGACGCATCCAGTCGCGCGCGCCCGATAGCGATCCCGCGACCTGCGCCGCACCGAGTAGCAGCAGCAACACGCCGAGCGCCTTCCACAACCGCAGGCCGCCCCCGCTTTCCGCAGGCAGGGGATCGAGCGCGCGCAGCGAAATGCCGGCGCCGATCAGCACCGCACCCAGCAGGAACAAGGTCGCTGCGGGCGGCAGGATGCGTTCGAGCATCCACACCGCGAGCAGCAGGAACACGACGCCGAACGCCGCCTTGACCGCGTCCATCCACGGACCCGCGCGCGGCATCAGCCGCCCGGCGGTGGCGCCGAACACCAGCAAAGGCGCGCCCATGCCGAGCGCGAGGAGGAACAGCGCGAGCCCCCCGAACACCGCGTCCCGCGTCTGGCTTATGTAGAGCACCGCACCCGCCAGCGGCGGCGCCACGCACGGGCCGACGATCAATGCGGAGAGCGCGCCCATGATCGCCACACCCCAGAGCGAACCCGGTCGCTGGCGATTGCTGAAGTTGGCGAGCCGCGACTGCAGCGCGGAGGGCAATTGCAGTTCGTAGAGTCCGAACATCGAGAGCGCGAGCGCGACGAAGATCGCTGCAAACACGATCAGCACGGCGGGCTTCTGGAACGCGGCCTGCAGGTTCGCGCCCGCGAGGCCGGCGATCATTCCGGCAATCATGAAGACCACCGCTGACGCGAGCACGTACACCAACGAGAGCAGCAACGCGCGACGCGTCGACAGATTCGGACCCGCGCCGGCGATGATGCCGGAGAGGATGGGAATCATCGGCAGCACGCACGGCGTGAATGCCAGCAACAGGCCGAACCCGAAGAAACTGAGCAGTGCGAGTGTGCGACCCTGGCCGCGGAGGCTGCGGGCCAGGCGTGAATCCTCCGCGATGCCCGTCGCACCAGTGCTCGTCGCAGCGGCGCCCGCAGGACTTGCCGCGACCCGCGTTACCGGCGTACTCGTCGAGGATCCCATCGCTTCGGCGGGCGGCGCACGCACCCGCCCGGCATCGCTGCCCGCAGTGCTCGCCAACGCCGCCGCGATGGGCAGCACCAGGGTTCGCTGCATCGGCGGATAGCAGATGCCGCCGTCCTGGCAACCCTGGAACGACACCCGCACGGGCAGCGTCGAGATGCCGTCCAGCCTGCCGCGCAACGGCACGACGATTTCCGCCTCGCCGAAGTACACCGTGACGTCACCGAAATGCTCGTCGCGATAGCTTTGCCCCGGGGGGAACACCGGCTCACCGAACCTTGCCGGCGCCGCGACTTCGGCGCCAACGTTGGCCGCCTCGAAGCGCGTCTTGTCCCGATAGAGGTAATAGCCCGGCGGCATCGTGAAGCGAAATGCCGCGCGCGCGGAGGCCACCGTGGAGCCGGGATCGATCAGTGCCTCGACACGGAAGGCCTGGGCCTCGGGCAACGGCGCGTCGGCCGCGAGATTCGCGTCGTTGCCGAAGCCCAGGGGCGCGGGCGCGGCAGTGCCCAGTACCGCAGCAGCGAGCGCACCGTCTGCGGGCGACGCGAAAGCGGCGCGCACTTCGGAAGGCAGCGACACCTCGACGACGCGACGTTCGGGGGGATAGCAGACGCCAAGGTCGGCGCAGCCCTGATAGCGCACTTCAAGCGTCAGCGTGTCGCCGGGGGGCGTGCGTACGAGAGCCTGGCTCGCGGTCAATGTGCCGCGATAGGTTTCGACCTTGCCGAAAAACTCGTCCGTCTTGGGGGTGCCGTCCGGCAGATCCAGCGCGCCGAGCTTCGCGTCCGGCGTGCTCGTGGTGACCGAGGTGCGGTGACGGTAAAGGTAATATCCGGGCGCGATCTTCCATTCGAGCGCGACCGCGTCGCGAGCAGATGCCGCGACTGTGAGCGCGAATGCCTCGTCCACCGGCAACAGATCGTCTTCGTCAATGGCACCCAGCGGCCCGGCGACGCACGCAAACAGCGGAAGCAGCAGCCAGAAAGGGAGACGCATCGGTGACGATCCGGGAAGTCGAAAGGTGTTCGACCCGCGCAGGCAGGGGCGGTTCCCGCATTATGCGCGAACACCGCGCTGCGCCGCGCACGGGGGCGCACCGCGGCTTGGCCTCAGGCGTCGAGCTTGCGCAGGATGAACACCTGCAGCCAGCGCGGACCGCCGCCGGTCACCGTGCCGCGGATCCGGCACGCCGCACCGCGCGGGCACTCGAAGTACTTCGATGTGCCGGTGTCCGCGCTCGCCTTGAGAGCCTGGCCGTCCACGGTCAGCGCGGCACCTGGCGGAACGAACGCATTCAGCAGACTGGTGACGACGAGCACTTCGTTGTTGCCGAGCACGGTATCGATCGCCAGTGCGCTGACGCGTAGATCGCGTTCCGTGTACGGCGGGTAGCGGGTGTTGTAGCGGAGCGCGTGCGCCTCCGCGGGCGCCAGCGCGCGCGCCACATCCATACGCAGCAAGTTGACCCACGGCGAGCCGGCGATACCCAGCCGCGCGGCAACATCGGCGGGTACCGCGGCGACGGCGCGAGCACCGGGTGCCGGACCCAGCAACGGCCACTGCCCGCGTGGACAATGCGTCATGCGAAGGGTCGCCCCTTGCGTGGCTTCAGCGAGGACCGCAAGTTCGCCGAACAACGCCAGGCGAGGACCCGGCCCGTCGCCGTCGCACAGTGATGCCACCGCATCGATCGCGCGTGCAGGCAGGTGCGGGCCGTTGACCGCGCCAAGGTTCGGCGGTCGGGTGACGTCGCCGATGCGCGCGCTTGCGTGCCATTCGAATCCCGCATGCGCGCGTTGCGTGCGGAGCGCCGCGTATGCGAATGCCGCCGTCAGGCTCAGCACCAGGAAGGCGCCGAAGAGTCCCGCGCGCGTTCGCGTGTTTACCCTCTCGAGCAATGTCGCCAAACCGAAGGCAAGAATCGCGTACACCAGTGGCTGCACCGACAGCACCATCCATGTCGGGGTGGTGGGGCGCGCGGCGGCCAGAATGCCGCACCAACCCATCAATCCTGTGATCGCGAGGAGGACGAACGGCCGCCGCGCCGGCGGCGTCAGCAGTACGCCGAGCGCGGCCAGCGAAAGCAGCGCCGCATGCGCGATCCGGAGCGTGGCCGCGAGCTTCGGCCAGTGCATCTGGATCTGATGCAGCATCGAGCCTTGGGCGTCCACGGTGAGCGCAGCGACGATCGCGGGCCAGCGCGAGAGCCACCCGGGTTCCGGCAGGCGAGTCAGGTACGCGGCGCTGGCGGCGCCCGCGCCACTGGTTTCGTGCAACGCC
>JBGTIG010000316.1:0-3933 GCA_041745755.1 Lysobacterales bacterium | reverse complement strand
ATCGCCACGCTGTACGGCGCAGAGCAGCAGGAGCGCAGGTTCGTGCGCGCGGCAGAGGTGCCCCGGCTGCTCATCGCGACCCTGCAGGCCGTCGAAGATCGCGACTTCAAGCATCATCACGGTATCGATCCCGGCGCGATCGTGCGCGCGGCGCTCAGCAACGCGCGCGCCGGCGAAGTCGTGCAGGGCGGCAGCACCCTGACCCAGCAGCTCGTGCGCAACCTCTGGCTCACGCGGGAGCAGAGTTACCGCCGCAAGTTCAACGAAGTGCTGATGGCACTGCTGATCGAGGCACGCTTCGACAAGCGCCGCATCCTCGAGGCCTATCTCAATCAGATATTCCTCGGCCAGCAGGGAGGGCAGGCCGTGCACGGCGTGGCTGCGGCCTCGGAGTTCTGGTTCGGGCGCGACCTCGACGCGATCGGCGTGCCGGAAATCGCACTGCTGGTCGGCATGATCCGCGGTCCGTCCTACTACGATCCACGCCGGCACCCGGAGCGCGCGCGGGCGCGTCGTGAGCTCGTGCTGGGCGTCATGGAAGAGGTCGGACTGATCAGCAATATCGAGCGCCGTGCCGCGAGCGCCGCGCCGCTCGGTGTCGGCAGCGGTCGCCAGCTGACGCGCAACCGTTATCCGGCGTTTCTTGCGGTCGTGCGCGCGCAGCTCAAACGCGACTTTCCCGACGCGGCGCTGCGCGCGCAGGGTCTGTCGATATTCACGACGCTGGCGCCTTCCGCGCAATCGTTCGCCGACGAAGCGGTCGACCAGGGGCTCGTCTCGCTCGGCAAACGTGCGGAGGGGCTCGAAGCCGCCGTGGTGGTGGTCGAGCCCCGCAGCGGTGCGTTGCTCGCGGTGGTGGGAGGGCGCGAAGGCGACGCCCAGGGTTACAACCGTGCGGTCGACGCCGAGCGGCCGATCGGCTCGCTGGTCAAGCCCTTCGTCTATCTGCTGGCGCTTGCGCAACCGCAGAACTTCTCCCTGATGACGCCGCTGCCCGATCGCGAGCTCACGGTGCCGATCCGCGGCGGCAAATCGTGGACCCCGAAGAACATCGACGGCGTGTCGCACGGCGACGTGGCGTTGCTCGAAGCGCTCGTACGCTCGTTCAACCTGGCCACGGTGCACCTCGGCATGGAGATCGGCGTCGGCCGGGTGGAGCGGCTGCTCGAATCACTGATTCCGGGCGCGGACATCTCGCCGCATCCGTCCCTGTTGCTGGGCGCCACCGACCTGTCGCCGATGCAGGTCGCGCAGGCGTATCAGTACCTCGCCGCGGATGGTGTTCCGCAACCGCTGCGGGCGCTCGACGCGGTGCTCGATACAGCCGGGCGACCGCTGACGCGCTATCGGCCGCCCTCCGACGCCGGGGCGCTCGTGCAGGCGTCCCGGTTGACGACGTACGCGCTGCAGGAGACCGCGCGCCGGGGCACCGCCAGCGCGCTGGTGGGTCTTGGCCTCGGCAAGCTTTCGGCCGCCGGCAAGACCGGCACCAGCAACGACAATCGCGACAGCTGGTTTGCCGGCTACACGGGCTCGCACCTCGCGGTCGTCTGGGTGGGCGCCGACGACAACAGCGAAACCGGGCTGTTCGGCTCGACCGGTGCAATGCGCGTCTGGGCAAAGTTGTTCGGGCAGTTGCCGAGCCAGCCGCTGAAGCCTGATCTGCGCGAGGATCCGCATCTGGTGTGGGTCGACATGCGCTGGCAGGCGCAGACCGATCCCGACTGCGAAGGCGCGCGCACGCTGCCCTTCGCGCAAGGATTCGAGCCGGAACGCTACGAGCCCTGCTATGCGGAACCGGTCGAGGAAGAACGCGGCGGCTGGTTCGACTGGGGCCAGGGATGAGAAACCCCCGGCGAAGCCATTGGCCGCCTGTCCGGCCTGCGGCCCAGGTTGGCCTCGCCTGGTTGCTTGCGCTCTGGCTGGCCGGTTGCGCCGGGTGGTCGGAGCCGCCCGCGATTGAACCCGCGATCGCCCCGCCGCAACCCCCGCGCGAGTGGGTCGCGGAAATACGCGCGGCCGCGACCACGGCGCCCTCGATCGTCGAGGTCACGCCGCTCATGGATCCCGCGGTCGCCGACCTCCGGCACCAGGCCAGGACGGCAGAGTCGTCGCGCGATTTCGACGCGGCCGACGCGCACATCGGCGCTGCGCTCGCCGTGCGCGAAGACGATCCCGATCTTTGGCAATGGCGCGCCGAAGTCGCGTTGCAGCGGCGCCGATGGCGCGACGCCGCGACATGGGCCGGGCGATCTCTCGAACTCGGGCCCCGGATCGGCACGCTCTGCGTGCGCAACTGGTTGACGCTCGAAGCCGCGCGTATCGAACTTGGCGATGCAGTGAGCGCCGCGTCCGCGCGGGCGCAGGTCAAGAGCTGCGAGGTTCCCGAATTGATCCGCATGTGAGTACCGCCGGGGATCCGGGGCTGCGGCGGCTCGCAGCGACACTGGCGCTGGGCGGTGAAGGGCCGTTTGCGAATAGCGACCGCACCTTTGCCGTACGGCCTGAGCAGCAGGCCATGGCGGCGGCTGTCGAGTGCGCGATCGCCACTACCGGCGAGCTGATCGTCGAAGCCGGCACTGGCACCGGCAAGACTTTCGCGTATCTCGTGCCGGTGCTGCTCGGCGGTGCAAGAACGATCCTGTCGACCGGCACCAAGACCCTGCAGGAACAGTTGTTCCATCGCGACCTGCCGCGCGTGCGCGAGGCGCTGGGGATCAGCGTGTCGAGCGCGCTGCTCAAGGGACGCGCGAACTATCTCTGCCTGCACCGGCTGGACCGCAGCGCCGGCGAGGCGCTGAATGCCGCGTCGGAGCAGCAGCACGACCTGTCGGCGATACGCGCGTGGGCGGCGCGCACGGCGAGCGGCGACATCGCCGAGATGGGCGAGGTGCCCGAGTCGGCTCCCGTGTGGCCGAGCGTCACCTCGACCAACGAGAACTGCCTGGGCGCGGAGTGCGCCTTCTTCGGCGATTGCCACGTGGTCAACGCACGCCGGGCGGCCATGGCTGCCGATATCGTGGTCGTCAACCACCATCTGCTGTTCGCGGACCTGGCGCTCAAGCAGGAAGGTTTCGGAGAACTGCTTCCCGGCGCCGAGGTGTTCGTGATCGACGAGGCGCACCAGCTTCCGGAACTGGCGGGACAGTTCTTCAGCCAGTCGCTGTCGGCGCGCCAGCTTCGCGATCTCGGTGTCGACCTTGCACGCGAAGCCGCGAGCGTGACCGGATTGCTGCCGGTGCTCGCGGCACTCCTCGGCGACATCGAGGCGGCCGTGCGACGCCTGCGCTTCGCGCTCGATCCCTTGCCGCGCCGCGGCGCGTGGACGCTGATCGCAGGTCTCGACGGCGTGAACCATGCTTTCGACGATGTCGAGCAGGCGCTCGATGTCATTGGCAACGCGCTCGTACCCCATGCCGAAGCGCACGACGGCCTCGCCGCGTGCCGGGCGCGTGCGCAGGAGTACCTGCGTCGCCTTCGCCGCGCCCGCGCACCCGCGTCCTCCGGTCACGTGCACTGGTTCGAGATCAGCGAGCGCGGCTTCAACCTTTCAGTGACGCCGCTCGATGTCGCCGAACCGCTGAGCGAGTTCCGGGGACAGACGCGCGCGGCCTGGATATTCACGTCGGCCACGCTTGCCGTGGGCGAGGACTTCTCGCTGTTCCAGCAACAGGCGGGTTTGCGCGACGCCGAGACGCTGCGGTTGCCGAGTCCGTTCGATTACGAGCGTAATGCGCTGCTGTATCTGCCGCGTGGGCTGCCGCCGCCGCAGTCGCAGGGCTACACCGAGCAGGTGGTGGATCGACTGCGCGGCGCGCTCGCCGCGTCACGCGGCCGTGCGTTCTGCCTCTTCACTTCGCACCGGGCCCTGCAGATCGCCGCGCGGCTGCTTGGCGATCTTCCCTATCCCCTGCTGGTGCAGGGCAGCGCGCC
>JBGTIG010000315.1:0-4572 GCA_041745755.1 Lysobacterales bacterium | reverse complement strand
GGTGGGCGCCCTCACCAGCCGGTGGATCGCGCGCGCAGCCAGGCCGCAGCGCCGAGACCGGCGGCGCGGCCTTGAGGTCGGTGGGAAGCACGCGTGCTGACGAGCCGATGAAGGCGCTTCTGCTCCGATAATCGGCGCTCGAGCCGCGGAGGCGACGACCGCTGATCCCGGCAGAGCGACGTCATCATTCGCAATCGACGACAATGCGCGTCCTCTTGCAGGCAGCGCCGGATTCGATGAAGACCCCCAGGGGATTGCAGCCGCTCATCGAGGAGGGCGTGATCGACGCGGTGCTGCGTCCGCTGAAAAGCGGCAAGGAAGCCTCGGTGTATGTCGTGCGCGTCGACGACGAGATCCTCTGTGCCAAGGTCTACAAGGACCTGGCACAGCGCAGCTTCCAGGCGCGGGTGCAGTACCAGGAAGGGCGCAAGGCCCGAGGCAGCCGGCAGGCGCGTGCGATCAACAAGGGTTCGAAATTCGGCCGTCGCGAGCTCGAGGCCGAGTGGAAAAACGCCGAGGTCGACGCGCTCTACCGTCTGGACGCCGCCGGCGTGCGGGTGCCGAAGCCGCGCGGCTATTTCCACGGCGTGCTGCTGATGGAACTCATCACCGACGAGACGGGGCACAGCGCGCCCCGGCTCGGTGAAGTTGAACTCACCGCTGGCGAGGCCCGCGACTTTCACGCGCGGCTTGTCCGCGACGTCGTGCGCATGCTGTGCACCGGGCTGATCCACGGCGACCTGTCGGAATACAACGTGCTGGTGGCCGCGGACGGACCGGTGATCATCGACCTGCCGCAGGTCGTGAGCGCCGCCGGCAACAACGCCGCGCGCGCGATGTTGCTGCGGGACGTGCACAACCTCCGCGACACCCTCGCGCGCTTCGCACCCGAGCTTGCGTCGACGCACTACGGCGAGGAGATGTGGGCCCTGTACGAGCGCAGCGAGCTGCTGCCCGACTCGGCGCTGACCGGCGCGTTCGTGTTCGATGACGCCGCAGCCGATGTGGGCGCCATCCTCGATTCCATCGAGGACGCACGCCAGGTCGCGATGATCCGCGAGCAAGGCCGCAAGGAAGCCGACGCCGCGGATTGAACCGACAGGTGTCGGCGTTCCGGCCTGCGCGAATCACCCGCGCCTCGCCCCGGTCAGGAGTCCTGCCGCAAGACGATCAAGGTCTGGTCGTCGGAGCCGGTGGCCCCGCCCTGATGTTCGTGCAGCGCGTCGCGTATTCGGGCGACCGTGGCGGCGGGATCGTCGGAGCCGCCGGCGACGAGTTCCCGCAATCGCTCCTGCCCGAACATCCGACCGTGCGAGTCACGCGCCTCGACGATGCCGTCGGTGTAGACGACCACTGTCTCGCCCTGCTCGAGCCGGGTAGTGGCGTTCTCCCAGCGATGCTCGCGCAGGATGCCGAGCGGGATGCCCGCGTCGTGATCCTTCCCCAACAGGCGGAGGCCCCCGGGCGTGTGGTGCAGGGCCGGCGGATGCCCTGCACAGACATACGTCAACTCGCGCAGATCGGGCCGGTAACTCAGCGCGAAGATCGTGAGGAAATGCCGACGCTGCCTGCGTGAGAAAAAGTGGCGGTTGGCGTAGGTGATGGCGCCGGCCGGACCGCCGGGTGGCTCGTCGCCCTGATAGGTGCGCAGGATCGCGTCGAACTGCACCGCTTCCATGGCGGCCGCCGCGCCATGTCCCGAAACGTCGGCGAGCATCAGCGCCCAGACATCGGAGCCCGAGTCGGCGAAATCGTCGACGATGTGCGTCAGCGACATGAGGTCGTAGTAGTCGCCGGCCGCGGTTTCCGCCGGCTGCCAGTGGATGGCGTACTCGAGTCCGCGAATGCTGGGGTCGTTCGGCAACAACAACCGCTGGACATCGGCCAGTCCTTCGATGGTCTGGTGTTGTCGCTGCGATTCCGCAGTCAGACTGCGGATGGTCAACGAGCGGGAAACAAACGCGTAGACGATGGTGGCTTCGCGCAGCAGGAGATCGATGTCGATCCGGTTCAGGCGATCGCATGCTGTACTCGCCACGACCAGCCAGTGCCAGACCGTGCCGCGCACGAACATCGGCAGCGCGAGCAGCGACGACGGCTTGAGCAAGGCCTGCGCCATGGGTAGTTCCCGTTCCTTCGCAGTGAGATCGATCACTTGCGGACAGCCTGTCCGGATCAGGCGACCCACCAACGTGTCGTCGAACACCGGCAGGCGCATGTGGTCACCGAAGGGATCGATCGATGGAATGACTTCAACTCCACCGGTCGCGATCAATCCCGCCAGCCGGCATTGGCCCGGTGGGGCATCGCGTACGAGCAGGAGCGCGAGGGCGCAGTCCCCGATGTGACGCGACAGGTAACCGTGGATGGTGTGCAGCGCCGCAGTCGCGTCGCCGTTGAACTCGGACAGCGCGCGTAGCCGTTCGGCCAGCGGTGGCGCCGCCAGTGCATTGGCTGCGTCCGAGCTCCGGTCTCGTGCGGCCGCAGGATCGTGCATCCGCGCATCATAGCGGGGCATTTTGCGGCTCGATGTCCCGCAATGCGTGGCTGTATCGCGACTCGATGCCCATCCACGTCTCCCGGACTCGAGTCGAATCACGCCAGGCGCCAAGGGCTCCTCGGGAGCGCGCCTTCGCGCTGCGGATGACTAGTCGCGCAGGTCGACGTGCCTGGTTTCGGGCAGGAACAGCGTGCCGATGACCAGCGTCATCGCGGCGATGACGATCGGGTACCAGAGTCCCTGGTAGATGTTGCCGCTGGCAACGACCATGGCGAAGGCGATGGTCGGCAGGAAGCCGCCGAACCAGCCGTTGCCGATGTGATACGGCAGTGACATCGACGTGTAGCGGATGCGGGTCGGGAAGAGTTCGACCAGCCACGCGGCGATGGGCCCGTACACCATCGTCACGTAGATCACGAGGATGGTCAGCAGCAGGAGCAACATGGGCTTGTCGACACGCGCGGGGTCGGCAAGCGACGGATATTCCGCGGCGCCCAGTCGCTCGCCAAGCGCGGCGGCGAATGTCTCGCTGCGGGTCTTGAACGTTGCAGGCGCCAGACCGCTTCCTTCGAACGCAGCCACTTCGGCGGCGCCCACCTTGACCGTCGCCACGGCACCGGCCGGCGCCTCCTGGTTCGTGTAACTGATTCCGGCCCTGGCCAGCGCGGCCTTGGCGATGTCGCAGCTGCTGCTGAAGACCTTCCTGCCCACGGGATCGAACTGGAAGTGGCAGGTGGCGGGATCGGCGACGACCACGACGGGGTTCGTCGCGACCGCGTGCTCCATGGCCGGATTGCCGTAGTGCGTCAGCGCCTTGAAGATCGGAAAGTAGGTGAGCGCCGCGAGCAGGCAACCAGCCATCACGATCGGCTTGCGTCCCATGCGGTCGGACAACCAGCCGAACAGGACGAAGAAGGGCGTGCCGATGAGCAGTGCGCCGGCGATCAGCAGGTTTGCAGTGGTGGCGTCGACCTTGAGTGTTTGCGTGAGGAAGAACAGTGCGTAGAACTGCCCCGCGTACCAGACCACCGCCTGTCCCGCCGTTGCGCCGAGCAGCGCGAGCAGGACGATGCGGCCATTGGCTGAAAGGAAACTCTCGGTGATGGGCGCCTGCGAGATGCGGCCCTGCTGCTTCATCTCGGCGAACACCGGCGACTCGTGAAGCTGCAGCCGGATGAACACCGACACGCCCAGCAGTACGACCGACAACAGGAACGGAATGCGCCAGCCCCAGTCCTCGAAGGCTTCGCTGCCAAGCGCGAACCGGCAGCCAAGGATCACCAGCAGGGAGAGGAGCAGGCCGAGCGTCGCTGTCGTCTGGATGAAGCTGGTGTAGAGGCCACGCCTTCCCATGGGCGCATGCTCGGCGACGTACGTCGCGGCGCCGCCGTACTCGCCGCCGAGCGCGAGACCCTGCAGCAGCCGCAGCGCAATCAGGATCACCGGCGCAGCCACCCCGATGCTGGTGTAGCCTGGCAACACGCCGACCAGGAACGTCGACGCGCCCATGATCACGATGGTCACGAGGAACGTGAACTTGCGTCCGATCCGATCGCCGATGCGGCCGAACACCAGCGCCCCGAACGGCCGCACGGCGAAGCCCGCGGCGAACGCCAGCAAGGCGAAAATGAAACCACTGGCGGGGTCGAGCGCCGAAAAGAACTGCTTCGCGATGATCGCGGCCAGCGAGCCGTACAGATAGAAGTCGTACCACTCGAACACGGTGCCGAGGCTAGACGCGAACACCACCTTGCGGTGGCTGGGAGCCAGGCCAGAGCCTGGACCCGTCGCATCGGCAACCGTGGTCATGGCAGTTTCGCGTCAGTCGTCCGGATGCGCCAAGGTTACGTCACCGGGCGCGGGCTCGCGCACTCGCGTGCGGATTTCCCCTCAGTTGATCCCCGGCAGGAGATCGGCGCCATGCGATATAACTGCGCCATGACCCGTCCGGAAGCTGCCCGCAGATGACTCCCGATCGCATCGTCGTTGCACTCGCGCAGATCGCGCCGGTGTGGCTCGATCGCGCGGCGACGCTCGCGAAGATCGCCGATTCCATCCGCGAGGCCGGGCAC
>JBGTIG010000314.1:0-6500 GCA_041745755.1 Lysobacterales bacterium | reverse complement strand
GACGGTCGCGCGCACCCGCCAGCAGGACGTCGGCCGCAACCGGCCGTCCGATGCGCAGCTCAACCCTTCGATTGCGTCCCGTTGCCAGCATCTCGCGCGGCAGCAACGCGGTGCCGAGCGCGGTGTGGGCGGCCGCGGCTCCATAGAACAACGGTGAGTTTCGGGCCTTGACGTACACCGGCAGCATGGGTGCACGGCTGCGCTCGAGCAGGCGCGCGACACCCGGTTGCCAGCGCCGATCGCGCACGCCACGCCAACCCAGGCGCGAGACTTCGCCGGCGGGAAAGACGATCACTGCCTGGCCCCTCGCGAGGGCCGCCTCGATGTCGCGCCACGGACGGGCGCCACGCTGGCCGCTTCCGAAAACGCGGAGCGGCAACAGCAGGGGACGCAACCCTTCCACGGTCATCAGGAGTTCGTTGGCGATGATGCGCACGTCGCGACGCACACGGCCGACGCAGTGCAGCAGCGACAAGGCGTCCAGCGCCCCCAGCGGATGGTTCGCGACGACGAGCAATGGACCCGTCTCGGGAATGTGCGTGAGTTCGATCTGGTCGACGACGTAACGGCAATCGAGCCAGTGCAGCGTCGCGTCGATCAGCGCGAAGCCGTGCAGATGCCGATTCGCCGCGACGAATGCCTCGATCTCCTCGAGGCGGGTTGCGCGGATCAGGGTGCGCAGTACGCTGCGTGTCAGACGCGCGCGGCGTCCGTGAAGCCACTGCGGATGCCGGGTTGCCAATGCGGTTTCGACGTCCAGCACGTACGCGCTCCGGCGGGGTGGCCGGAAACACAAGATAGGCGCCGCCTGCTGCGCGCCCGTGACCGTTCCGCGACGCTGGCGTTACACAACGCGCTGGCTCCCGGCACAAGCTACGCTATGATGCGGCGCCCTGATTCATCTTTCCATCCGCATTGAAGGATATGCAATCGATGTCGACGACTCTGTTCACTTCCGAATCGGTTTCCGAAGGCCACCCCGACAAGGTCGCGGACCAGATCTCCGACGCGGTGCTGGACGCGATCCTGCGCCAGGACAAGCGCGCGCGCGTGGCCTGCGAGACGATGGTGAAGACCGGTGTCGCGATCGTCGCGGGCGAGATCACCACAGAGGCGTGGATCGATCTGGAATCCCTGACCCGCAAGGTGATCCTGGACATCGGCTACAACTCCTCTGACGTCGGTTTCGACGGCGCCACCTGCGCGGTCGTCAACCTGATCGGCAAGCAGAGCCCGGAGATCAGCCAGGGTGTCGATCGCCGCAAACCCGAGGAACAGGGCGCGGGCGATCAGGGCCTCATGTTCGGGTACGCCACCAAGGAGACCGAGACCTTCATGCCGGCCGCGATCCACCTTTCGCATCGGCTGATGGAGCAGCAGGCGAAGGTGCGGAAGAAGGGCGGCACCAGGTGGCTGCGGCCGGACGCCAAGAGCCAGGTGACGCTGCGCTACGAAAATGGCAAGGCCATCGCAATCGATGCGGTGGTGCTTTCGACCCAGCACGCACCCGATGTCAAGCAGAAGGACCTGCGAGAGGCGGTGATGGAAAAGATCATCAAGCCGGTGCTGCCGGCGAAGTGGCTGCACAAGGGTACGAAGTACCACATCAATCCCACCGGAAAGTTCGTGATCGGCGGTCCGGTCGGCGATTGCGGGCTCACGGGCCGCAAGATCATCGTCGACACCTACGGCGGCTGGGCGCGGCACGGGGGTGGCGCATTCTCCGGCAAGGATCCCTCCAAGGTCGATCGATCGGCTGCGTACGCGGCGCGCTATGTCGCGAAGAATGTCGTTGCCGCGGGCCTTGCCGGGCGCTGCGAGGTGCAGCTGAGCTACGCCATCGGCGTGGCGAAGCCGACATCGATCGCGGTCACCACGTTCGGCACCGGCCGCATCGCCGACGACGAGATCGAGAAGCTCATCCGCGCGCATTTCGACCTGCGTCCCTACGGCATCATCCAGATGCTGGATCTCATTCATCCGATCTACCAGCCTACGGCCGCGTACGGTCACTTCGGGCGCAAGCCGCAGACGGTGAGCTACACCGACGGCGCCGGCAAGGAACGTTCCGCCACGACATTTTCATGGGAGCGCACCGATCGCGCCGACGCCCTGCGCGACGCCGCCGGGCTCAAGTAATCCGTGCGGCAGGCGAATTCCAGGCGATAGCGCGACAGCGAGGGACGGCAAGCGATGGCGCGAGACGCGTTCTGCGCAAGCACGTGACGCGTTCGAGTGCCGGAATCGGCGCGGGGCTTGCCCTGGCGGGCGAACGCGTCGAGACCGGGGAGCCGCATCACTCTGTCCGTTGAAATTGCGGAGCCCGGCGTCCTGCCTGCCTGAAAGTCACGAACCCCGCCCGACGGACTCGCGCGTTGGAGGCTTGGCCCTTCCACGGAGTCCTGCCATGACCGCTTCGCATGAAAGTCCCAAACCCCGATTGCTGGCCGCTGCCCTCGCCCTCGCCTTCGGGCTCACCGGCTGCGCGATGCCCGCGCCCGAGACGGCGCAAGCCGACGACGCGGTGCAACCGGTCGGGTCGCGTGAGGAAGCCGCACGCACGGCCGCCCCGAGGCAGGGCGCCTTGGCGCGCGAGCCCGCCGAGTCCGATCGCGCAGCTGACGCTTCGATAGCGCTCGACGAACGGAAATCCGCCCCTCCGCCCGCAGCAGCTCCAATCGCGAAGATGCATTCCGCGATCGGGGGTGCGATCGCGCAACCGGCACCGGTCAACACGGAAAATTACGCCAGGATCGAGAGCAATGCGGTGGTGCGCGTCGCCGAACAACCCGTGTCGACCTTTTCGATCGACGTCGACACGGGCAGCTATTCGAACGTGCGGCGGATGCTGGTGGCCGGCGAGCTGCCGCCCCGCGATGCCGTTCGGGTCGAGGAGATGCTCAACTACTTCGACTACGACTATCCGGCGCCGGATTCGCGCGCGACGCCTTTCCGAGTCAGCACCGAAATCGCTACTGCGCCCTGGAACCCGAAGCGTCACCTGCTGCAGATCGGCATCCAGGGTTACGACGTCGACCGGAGCGAACTGCCGCCGGCGAACATCGTCTTCCTGATCGACACTTCGGGTTCGATGCAGGACGCCGACAAACTGCCGCTGGTGCGTGCGGCGATGCGCCAGTGGGTGACGCAATTGCGCGCGCAGGACCGCGTATCAATCGTGGTGTACGCGGGTTCCGCCGGACACGTGCTCGAGCCCACGCCCGGTGACCGTCACGGAGAGATCATCGAGGCGCTCGACCGGCTGGAAGCCGGCGGTTCGACCAACGGTGGCGACGGCATCCGCCTTGCCTACGCTAGCGCGCGCCGCTCCTTCATCGAGGGCGGGATCAATCGCGTGATGCTCGCGACCGACGGCGACTTCAACGTCGGCACGGTCGATCAGGCCGCGCTCGAGACCCTCATCGAGCGCGAACGCGCATCGGGAGTTGCGCTGTCCACGCTCGGTTTCGGCACCGGCAACTACAACGACGAACTGGCCGAGCGCCTGGCGGATATCGGCAACGGCAATCATGCGTATGTCGACAGCACGCGCGAGGCGCACAAAGTGCTGGTGGAGGAATTGGGCAGCACGCTCATGACGATCGCCAGCGACGTCAAGATCCAGATCGAATTCAATCCCGCCGCCGTCGCCGAGTATCGCCTGATCGGCTACGAAAACCGCGCGCTGGCGCGGGAGGATTTCGACAATGATCGCGTCGATGCCGGCGAGATCGGCGCGGGACACGATGTCACTGCGTTGTACGAGATCGCGCTGGTCGGCAGTGGTGGCGAGGCAATCCCGGCGCTCCGTTACGGTGCGAAGCGGGCCGTCGCCGTGGATCACGGCGGCGCGAACGAACTGGCGTGGCTGAAGCTCCGGTACAAGCGCCCGGGAAGCGAGCGCAGTGTGCTGGTGCAGACGCCGGTCAAGCGTGCGCTGGTCACTTCGGCGCCGAGCGAGCGCCTGCGGTTCGCCGCGGCGGTCGCCGCGTTCGGCGACCTGCTGCGCGGCGGCGGACACACGGCCACTTTCGGCTGGCAGGGTGTGGGCGAACTCGCGCGCGATGCGCGGGGGATCGATTCCAATGGTCATCGCGGCGAGTTCCTCGAACTCGTCGAAAGGGCTCGGACCCTGCAGCCCGCAGCGACGCCGATCGCCCAGGCGCGGATTGCCGACTGAGGAAGGGGAGACGCCGGCGGGTGCCTCGACTCGAGCCGCATCAGCGGCGGCGTCAATCGTCTCCAGTCCCGAACTGCGGGGAGCGACACGCGCGGCATGCGCACGGCACGCGCGCGGCCTCTCGAGACCTGCCCTCCCGTGTCGTGCGCCTGCCTGCACGGGAGGTCATGCCACGGTGGCCACCTGCTCGCCTCGCAGAATTCTCGCCCGCGCACCGAAGGGGAGCAAGCGAGAGGTGCGACCGTCTGCATGACTTCAGGCCCGCGCCGAGCAATGCACGCGGGCATAGAGTCGAGCGCTTCGCAAGCCGGAGGACACCATGTCGACCACACGCAGGGAACTTCTGGTGGGCGCGCTGGCCAGCGGGGCGCTTGCGGCATCGGGATCCCCCGCCGCTGACACGACCGGCAAGACGCCCGCGCCGCACTCCGCGCCTGCGAAGAAGCTGCGCATCCTGATCCTCGGGGGTACCGGATTCACCGGGCCGCACCAGGTGCGCTACGCGCTTTCGCGTGGCCATACGGTCACGCTCTTCAATCGCGGCAAGCGCCCATCTCCCGAGTGGCCCGGCCACGTGGAGCAGCTGCACGGCGATCGCGAGCTCGGCGGGCTCGACGCGCTGGAAGGTCGCGAGTGGGACGTCTGCATCGACAATCCCACTGCCGTACCGCGCTGGGTCCGCGATGCGGGGCGGATGCTGAAGGACCGGGTGGGCCAGTACGTCTTCATCTCCACCATTTCGGTCTTCGCAGACACCAGCATGCCCAGGATGGACGAAAGCGCGCCCCTTGCCGTCTACAACGGCAAGGACGCGATGGCCGAAACCCGCGCGACGATGCTGGCCAATCTGGAGCTCTACGGCCCCCTGAAGGCACTGAGCGAGCAGGAAGCGAAGAAGCAGTTCGGCGCGCGCACCACCATCATCCGCCCCGGCCTCATCGTCGGGCCTGGCGACGAAACCGATCGCTTCACTTACTGGCCGGTGCGGATCGCACGCGGCGGCAAGGTGCTCGCGCCCGGAGACGGCAGCGATCCCGTGCAGTTCATCGATGCGCGCGATCTCGCCGAGTGGACGATCCGCATGGTGGAGTCGCGACGCTTCGGCACATTCAATGCGACCGGGCCGGACTACGAGATGTCGATGGCGGCGATGTTGCACGGCATACGCGCGGTCACCACTGCGGGCGCGCAGTTCACCTGGGCGCCCGCTGCATTTCTGGAACAGCAGGGCATTTCGCCCTGGTCCGACATGCCGGTATGGGTCCCGGGGTCCGGCGACAGCGCGGGCTTCGCGCGCATCAGCGTGGACAGGGCCGTCGCCGCAGGGCTCACCTTCCGGCCGCTCGCCACCACCGCCACCGACACGCTGTCCTGGTACGGGACGCTGCCGGCGGACCGTCGTGCGAAACCCGGCGCAGGACTCACGGCCGAGCGCGAACGGGACGCACTCGCCGCGCTCGCGCGATCTCCGACTGCCTGATTTCCCCGACGCCGCGTCGGGCTCGGGCGCATTTTCGCGCTGCATCCTGCACGCGGAAGTGAGTGCGTCTGACGCGGAAGCTGCCGCGTCCCGGCGAGGATTTCGCCGCGGCCGACGAAGCTGGCAAGATGTTGCCGCCGGCGGCGCAGTCGAAGTCAAGGAGGGGCAACGTGGGCGAGCAGCAGGCACCGCACGCAGACGCCGAACCGGCGCCGGATTCCGGGGCCGGCGCTGCGCGTGTCCGCACCAGGATGGAAACTCCGCCCCAGTCCCGGCGCGGCGATCTCGATTGGCCCCGGACCTTTGACGACGAGCTGCTGGGACTCGTTTCAGAATCCTACGCGGAGCATCGCGCAGCGCGCACCCCCGACCCGCGCAATACGGGAACAGCAGCGACGCCGGAGGAGCAGGGAAACGCCGATTGGCTGCGCACGCGACTGACCGGTCTGGCGTTTTCGGGCGGCGGCATCCGCTCGGCTTCGTTCGCGCTGGGCGCCTTCCAGGGATTGTTGAGCCACGGCATCGGCGAGCGGTTCCACTATCTCTCGACGGTATCGGGTGGCGGCTATTTCGGCATCGCGCTCGCGTGGTTGCGCAAACGTTACGGCGCGGAATGGAAAGCACAATTGTCGCGGCGCAAATCCGGTGCCCGCGCATCGCCGGCTCATCCCGAAGCCGCGCGGGAGAGCGAGAAATCCGTCTGGCTCGACTATATCCGCCAGCACGGCAACTTCCTCCAGCCGCCCGGTCTCGGCGCCCTCGCACTCGCCGGCGCCGCGCTTCGCAACAGTGCGCTCAGCGTCGGTCTATACGCGCTCATGCTGGTGATGCTGCTCGTCG